>JBNMQC010000023.1:0-28256 GCA_051277445.1 Bermanella sp.
TAAAATTGGCATCAATTGGATCTGGCACCTCTTGTGGGTAGTCCAAGGCATATTTAACTTGATTTTCTGAAAGTGTATCGGTTAGTTCGATGCCATTTAAGAATAAATGGGCATCTAGAAAGTCATTTGGGTCACTTCTAAAATCCGATAACTGCATCTTAGTCACCGCAGTGGCCGTGACACCTTTTTGGTCACTGAGTATTCGAGCGGTTTCTTTAGCCGAGCTTTCTGCTGGTATGGTTAAAATACCACGGCTCTTCATCCCCCCAGTTATTGGATCAGGATCACTGATATTTAATCGAGCAGGAAAAAAGCCGTTGCCTGGTGTTTTTATGGGCTGCAAATTTGACTGATAAAACTGACTTGGTGGCAAATAACCACCTAAACTAGAAATTGAGGTTTTGCTCTCGTCTTTCGGTAGCAAGTTATTCACCACCCCTGGCACATAGGTTTGATTCCTAATGGGTGGAAATAAAGGGATAGGGTTTGCTGGATCCGAGTTATCAAGCACATCATATGTGGTGTCACTGGTGAACTTAATGATAAGCGGTGGCGTTAACTCCCCCGGTACAGAAAAGCTCTCAGTGGTTGCATCATAAACCGCACCAGAACTAATCACCGCCTCGCCAATATTACCTACGTCATAATCGGTCATTACAGCCGTGGCTAAAGCGATCTCCTGTGGTAACTGGATATCAAGTTCAATATCGTCTGCGCCTGTGCGTGTAGGTAAAATATAAAACGAATCACCTTCTGTGTACGTACCAGATTCAAAGGTTAAATCGAAGCCTTCTATATCAAAGCTTTCTGGAAATTCAGTACTCAATGCATTAGATAATAGAATCTCGCCATCGCTCATCCGGGTTACTTTGAAGGTGTAATCGTTTGGGCCTATGAACTCAACTTTATATTCGCTATCTGTTAACTGATTAGGATCCGTAATATAGGCACCCAGTTTACGATCATCTGGTGGAGCATTGTCGGCATTCCCCACAACACGGGCTCTTGCAACGATAGGATCATTAATATCTTCAAAAAATAAACCACCGGCCTGTCCATTAATATCAATACCCAGCGCGTGTTGTTCATTTATATTAAATTGCAATGCAATGGCTACACGGCCTAATCGATTGGTTACTGGATCAAGTACACTGCTTCTGAATTCTAAAATTCCACCAATTTGTCCACCCTGTATCTCACGTGTAATGTCTTGTACGACACCATCACGCTCAAACACAATGGCATTTCGCGTCGGGTCATCCGCACCGGTCTGTGTACTAAGAGTATTAAAATCTTTTCCTAGTACCAAAGGTTGGCCATTACCAATAAATACATTTACTGCATTATTATCTTGGGTCACCACATTAACACTGACCAATTCAGATAATTCTTTTATGGCGAGATCACGCTTATCTAATAAATCATTTGGGTAATTACCATTGGCGCTGGCGGTAGCAAATTGTATTTGCACATTTAATTCAGCAATGGATTCACCCAGTGTAGTAATTTGTGTGGTGATGGCACCTAACTGACCGTTTAGTATTTCATTTGTATCACTTAGGCGATCATTAATAGAATGAAAGCGATCAACCAGTCCTTGTGATTCACTGATTAACACTTGGCGCGCAGGTAAAGAGCTTGGGTCATCAATTGCGGCTTGAAACGCGCCAAACATATTCTCGATACCCGGCTGCACACCTGTGCCTGGGTCAGCCAATAAGCTGTCGATTTGTGATGCATTGGTCGATAGGGTCTCAAAGAAGTTAAATGTGGATGTGTCTTTTTGTAGCTGACCCACCAAAAACTCATCAAAGATCCGGCGCACATCTTGAACCATGGCACCGCTACCCACCCAAACGCCCCCTTGAAACTGAGGGTTGTTATTACTGATGGTGACATCTTGACGGCTGTAGCCTTCGGTATCCACGTTGGCAATGTTGTGACCTGTTACGGTCAGTGCCGTTTGGTGTACGCGTAAGCCGGATATGCCTATATTAAGTAAGTTAGACATGGCTAACCTCGACCAGCACGATCAATGGCTTGTGCCAACATATCGCCACTGGCTATGCGCTGAATTTTTTTCGCATAATGGGGGTCGGTTGCATAGCCTCCTTGCTGCAAACCTTCGCTATAACCTTTAATACTCTTGCCATTTTTGATGGCCTCTTGATAGCGATCACTTTCTTTAACGAAATTGGCATAATCTTTTAAGCTATGTTCATAGGAATCATACACACGAAACGGCGCCACTTCTTTTTGAGCCACACCTTGGCGGTATTCAAGCGTCGAAACTTTGGCTACACCACCATCCCAACGTTGATCTGCTTTAATACCAAATAAATTATGACTATTTTTACCATCGCTCTGATGAATAATGTGTTTGCCCCAACCTGTCTCAAGTGCCGCCTGAGCCACGATGGCTTTAGGGTCTACCCCCATAACGTCACCGATTTTTTGTGCCACAGGCCATAAGATATCCACAAATTCTTGCGGAGTTTCAAATGCGGATTGCTTAGTAATAGGGCCTAACTGTTCATGGGTGGTGTTCACCTTGATCTCTGGAACTGCATTGTTTATCGGTGGCACAGCACTTGGGCCCATCGTATTGATCGGTGTAATTCTTGGGGCTGCCTCTTCCAATGATTTCACATTGGGTAATGAGTCAGGAATGGAGTAACCTTGAGCAGGCTGATTAAATTGCGGAAGATCCAAGGCCGGTTTTAAGGTTGAGAAACTATTTCCGCCAGAAAATTCTCGAATAGGTTGTTCTCGATCCAGTTTTTCACCATCGGCTTCTTGTACATTGAATTGATCTTTCAATTGACGATATATGCTGTCAGCTAGACCAATTCCTTCACCTTGGCTCATGGACAAGGCTAATTGATCATCAAACATTTGACGATAAAATTTCGACTCATTGGTATTCAGCGGATTATCTTCTTCAAACGTCGCGTTTGCATCACGCATGCTTTTTAACATCATGCCAATGAACATTGACTCAAACTGATGAGCAACCTGCTTAAGCGCTTCTGTTTCTTTTTCTTCGCCCATATTACTAATGGCGTTTAGAGAAGCCAGATCGTTATAGTTGTAGGTATTGCTGATATTATTCATAGCAACGTCTTCTGTGTGATTAACCTATACAAAGCAAACCTTAGGCCAAAAACATAAGTCATTGATATTAAAGAAATTTAGAAGATTATTTCATCAGAAAGCGGCAAGATTTGCCGTAAGCGGCAAGCTATTTTTGTTGTGCAATGTCGGAATATAGGCGGATGCGTTTACCGGTATTTTTATACTTGATGATTTGCTCCCCTTTTTCTTCTTTGTTGGCTTGCATTTGCTGCAACATTTCTTGGCTTGTGAGTTGAATCTCTTTGAGCATGGTCAAGTCGTCTTGATTGATCTCTTTCATGAAGTGCGCAAATAAATACTCCAGCGCTTGTTGACGCATTTTTAACTTATGTTCAAGCGTCGCCAGACTGCGCTGTTGCGCCAGTTGTTGAATATCTTGTTCAAGCGCTATCAGGTTATCCAGCGCTTGTTGCTTATTGGTCGGCTCTTGCACGGCTTGTTCCTTAAGCGTTAAAAAATCAGATCACGATTAACTCTGCGTTTAATGCACCGGCTTGTTTAAGCGCTTCTAAAATAGCCATTAAGTCACCAGGTGCGGCGCCCACTTCATTGACCGCTTTCACGATCTCATCCAATGACACTCCCGGAGCAAAGACAAACATGGGGTTTTGTTCTTGATCCGCATTAATATCTGTTCTTGGCGCCACTACGGTTTCACCGTTCGCAAGGGCACCGGGCTGATCAATTTGAAAGTCTTCTTTCACCGTCACCGTCAAACTGCCATGGGTCACAGCCACCGGCTCAATACGAACATGCTTGCCGATGACGATGGTGCCGGTTCGGCTGTTGATAATTACCTTGGCCGTGGCTTCACCGGGTGTGACATCAAGATTTTCAATCATAGATAAAAACGACACACGCTGATTAGGATCACGAGGCGCGCTGACCCGCACGGATGTGGCATCCACCGCATAAGCGGTTTCTGGCCCAAGCAACCCATTAATACGATCCGACAAACGTTTGGCAGTCGTAAAATCTGGGCTGTTTAAATTCAACACCAAACTATCTCCACGGGAAAAACCGTTGGCCACCGCCCGCTCAACCGTTGCGCCATTTGGAATACGCCCAACACTTGGCACATTCACGGTAATACTGGAACCATCTGCGCCATCTGCGCCAAAGCCACCCACCACTAGGTTACCTTGCGCCACGGCATAAATTTGGCCATCGGCACCACGCAAAGGAGCAAATAGTAATGTGCCGCCACGTAAACTTTTGGCATTACCAATACTGGACACGGTGACATCAATGGTTTGGCCCGGCTTTGAAAACGGAGGCAGGTTAGCGGTTAAAGACACCGCAGCAATATTCTTAAGCTTAGGGTCAGTACCTGGTGGGATAGAAATGCCAAACTCATTCATCATGTTGATAAAGGTTTGATTGGTAAAAGGCGCTTTATCACCCGTGCCATCCAACCCCACTACCAGGCCATAGCCTACCATTTGATTCGAGCGCACCCCTGCAACAGAGGTAATATCTTTCACCCTTTGGCCGTAAGCGGGCAAGGCCATAAGTAAGGCCATACAGATACTGATGATGTTCATTGTGCCGATTTTCATATCCACCTCTTTGTACCAAGCTGTCAATGCTCAGTCACAACCTAATATACCTGCAATTTACCCGCCGCCTTAGACAGAAGTATTCTCAAACACTTTTTACTTAGAGCGGCCACCAAGGGCTGTTGAAGATTCGTGATAACCAACCTTGTTTACTGGCATTGGCCACTTCACCGGTGCCGCCATAGCTGATGCGTGCATCGGCTAATTTATTGGACATCACCGTATTATCGGGGCCAATGTCCTGAGGACGAACTAAGCCTCGCACGCGAATGAACTCATCGCCTTCGTTTAAGCTCAACCACTTCTCACCACGAACCTCCAACACACCGTTAGGTAAAATATCGCTAATGGTCACCGTAATTTGCCCTTGTAGACTATTACTTTGATCCGCATCCCCAGAGCCTGTGAAGGATCGAGCCGATGTGGCACTGGCCGATAAAATGGAGGGCGTGCGATTAAAAATACTCACGTCCCCTAAGCCAATTTCGCTGTCTTTCTGTAGCGTGGCACTATTGGATTTAGACGCCTGAGTTTGTTCTTGCAGCATAACCGTGATCACGTCCCCAATGCGCTTTGCGCGCTGGTCGCTGTACAACGACAGTGAGTAATTGGGTTGATACAAGGAACCGCCCGTTGACGCGGGTGGTGTCAACGACTGAGCAGGCACAGGTGCAAACCTTGGGTCGTCCGGTTTTTCATCGACCGGTAGAACGGTGCTGCATCCTGTTAGCACCATGGCAATCAAACTGATTTTTAAGGGTTTCATGGTGTACCTCATTCGTTTATGTGTCGCTATGCTATTCATGCGCCATTTACATGACTAATGATTAATTACGTATTTTGCGCTAGGTACTGCAGCATTTGATCAGCACTGCTCACAACTTTTGAGTTCATCTCATAAGCACGCTGTACGGTGATCATTTGCACCAGTTCTTCTACTACTTTGACGTTGGAGTTTTCTAAGAAGCCTTGTTCAATGGAACCAAACCCTTCTTCACTGGCCACCCCCACTTGAGGTGCACCACTGGAGGCGGTTTCTAAAAATAGATTGCCACCCATGGCTTGCAGGCCGGTTGGGTTAATAAAATCCACCACGTCAATTTGGCCAATTTCCTGTGGGTCGGTTTCACCAAATTGCGTCACGCTGACGATGCCGTCACGGCTGATGGTGAGCGTATTGGTTTGATCCGGGATGGTGATATTTGGCTCAAGCAAATAGCCAACCGCATTAACGATCTGCCCTTCTGCATCCATGTGAAAGGTACCATCACGGGTATAGGCGATGGTGCCATCAGGCATGGCGATTTGAAAAAAGCCTCGGCCATTAATGGCCATGTCCAACGGCTGTGAGGTTTCTTGTAGGCTACCCGTTGTGTGAATTTTTTGTGTGCCGGCCACTTTTACCCCCGTGCCCAATTGCAAACCGGAAGGTAAGCGCGAGTCTTGACTCGATAGTGCACCGGGTTGGCGTTGAATTTGATAAATCAAATCTTCAAATACCGCGCGGTCTTTTTTAAAGCCGGTGGTGGATACATTGGCAAGGTTATTTGAGATGGTCGTCAAATTATAATCTTGCGCATTTAAACCGGTTTTACTGACCCATAATGCTGAATGCATAATTGCCTCCTGTAAGCTCAATAACGTTAAGCACTGCTTAGTTGTTATTTTTTCTTACGTATTAATTATTGAATTTCCATAATCTGTTGCGTTACCTGTGCGTTTTCATCCGCTGTTTTCATCATTTTCACTTGCAGCTCATATTGCCTGTGCAGCGACATAATCTGAGTTAACGATTGCACGGCGTTTACATTACTGTGCTCAAGGTGGCCGGACTCTACTTTTACGGTTGGGTCCAGCGGTTGAACATCACCGGGTTGCTGGCCACGCATGCGAAACAAACCGTCTTCGCCCTTCTCCATTTCAGACTGATCCGGTAACACCAGTTTTAAACGTTCAACATCGGCGATCACCGCAGGTTCATCACCCAAGGCTTGAATGGAGATCGTGCCGTCACTGGCGATTTCTAATTTCTCATAAGGAGGAATAACCAGTGGACCGGCGTTACCAATTAACTGTAAGCCTTCGCCATTTACGAGGCGACCAAACTGATCCACATTTAAATCACCACGACGTGTATAGGCCTCTTCACCGTTTGCATCTTGCACGGCGATCCAGCCTTGATTATCGATGGCAATATCCAAGTCACGACCGGTGTGCACTAAGGTACCTGGATTAAAGTCACTGGCTGGACGCTCTTCCATGGCGTAAGCACGGGTTGGATAATAATCACCAAATACCGGCATGGATCGAGCGTGTTCAAAGTCACGACGAAAACCTGTGGTGCTGACATTGGCAAGGTTATTGGCCTCAGCCGTTTGCCCTAAGGTGTTTTGTTTGGCGCCGGACATGGCGATATATAACGCGCGATCCATACATCCTCCTAATTCGTGTCGCTTGGCTTTTTACGATTTTAAAAAGCGGCAAACGGTTCTTCTAATTAGGGAATTGCAAAGGGGGTGCCAAGTTTTTTCAGGTTCAATAAGGATGCATAAAAACGGCTTAACAGCGGGCTTATCAGGAAAATAAAACGGATTAATCAGCCCATTGATGCACGAGCTTTCTCAAAAAAAGAATCACAACAAAAATAACGGACAAGTGCGGACACATTTTGCCGTTATCAATATGAATACCATTAAATACAGGATGTCACCTTGGCACCCCATACAGATTAGATGGGGCGCCTTATCTGGCTTAAAGCTGAATAATGGTCTGCGTCACGGTATCCGAGGTTTCAATGGTTTTCGCACTGGCCTGGAAGTTACGCTGAGCAATGATTAAACCCACCAGCTCTTCGGATAAATCCACGTTACTGTCTTCAAGTGCCGAGGATCGTAAATTACCAAACGTGCCGGTTCGTGGTGAACCGACGGTTGGGCCACCGGACTCAAACGATTCACCCCATGCGGTATCTCCAAGAGGAATCAACCCCTCTGGGTTTTTAAAGCTAGCTAAAGCCACTTGTCCCAGTACCTGCGCTTGGCCATTGGTGAACCGGGCAAAGATAAAGCCATCGGCATCAATCTCTAAACCGGTTAATCGACCTGTGGTATAACCATTTTGACTCACTTCTGCCACGCTAAATGGGCTGCCAAATTGTGTGGAACCATCTAAGGAGATCTGGAAGTTTGAGTTCGTTGCCGGCTCAGTTAATGGCAAACCACCTTCCAAGACGTTCAAGGACTTGAGTGCACCTGTGGGTGAGCCTTCTGGATTTAATGGGTCCCAGTTCGTCACAAACAAATCACCTGTTGCCGATTCATCTAATGTGCCATCTGGATTAAAGAATAACTCGTAACGTAAACGGGTCGGCTCTAAATTCTCAGGAAATGGCAAGGTTGAATCTGGGTCACCGATTTCTTGGCCATCAATTTGAACATACATGGCCCATAGGTTTTCTTCATTCGGGCGGGTTGGGTCCACCGGTTCTTTTACAAAGTATTGGGTCATAATGTGGTTATTACCCAAACTGTCGTAAATCGTGGTACTGGTGGCGTGGTTGTATGTGTTTTGATCATCAGGATCAAAACTGTTCAGTACAAAGTCTTCAAACTCATCTGCGGTTAACGCGCCAAACACACCCGAAATAGCCGGTACCGGTTCGGATAAGCTGTAGCCTTCATTTAAAATAAATTCAATGCTACCACCAACTACTGCGGCCACATCTGCTGTGGCGGTGCCGCCCAATACAACTGGGCCAGCGTTGGCTGAGCCTCGCACCACTAAGCTATCCGTGACGGTTGGGCTGCTGATTTCAATTTTAATGTCTCGTCCAATACTGTTGTTAATCACCAAATCCCCAGTATCCGAAATTTCAGCACTGAAACCCGGTAAGGTGGTGGTTTGTAATAAGTTAATTTCTTCGGCAATTTCTTCTAAGCTGGTGGCCGTGAGTTCCTGTCCATTTAATAGCAGTGTCATATTATTGCCTGGGTTGTTGTAACCACTGAGCGGCAAGGTGACGGTAGTAGAGGCGGAGGCGGTAATCCCAGCTTGGCGATTAAATATGGCGGCTATTTCGTTGGCCTCCATGTTTTCTTCGGTTTCAATTTTAACTTCATTGCCGTCAGGGTCTGTTAATAATACTGACTGAGCCGGATATTCGTTGTTCACCCCTTCAATGCCTAAGGTTAACAAGCTGTTATCATCTTCATTTACTTGTAATAAGCCATACATTTCAGCTGCGCTGATGTCATCACCGGATGCGATGATCTCAGTAATGCTGATAATGGATGCCTCGCCTTCTTCAACGGCTTTAAATTGCAATTTATATTCTGGCGGTACCACCCTTGGTTGAATTTCAATGGCTTCTGCGCGTACGCCGATATAGGCATCGGCATCCAGCGAACTGATTTGTCGGTTAATCGACGCGGCTAGTTGCTGAACCGAGCGGAATTCTTCATCAAGGGTAATGGTAGTGGTACCCGAGCGCCCTTCTAAGTCTGGTGCAGGGACGGTTAAATTAATACGGAAACTGTTGTTTTTATCGATGGTATCGGTACCAGCAGCCACAAACATGTCCGCAGGGATATTGAACCCTAACGCATCAATGGACGTTTGTGCATTGGCTGCACCAAAGGCACCGGTTAGGTTATTACTGGGGGTTACGGCAATACCATAGCCTGAACCCACATCGGTATTGGTGAACACTAATTGTCCACCGACGGATGACACCGTCACTCGGCCTTGTAAACCATTTGCCCCTGTCCAATCGTCAATGCGATCTTGAATCTCAGCGGCTAAATCATCCAAAGTGGCATAGGTGTTCGGTGTAATAATGATGTCATACGCATTGGAACTGTCACTGGCGGTTGGGCCGGTTACCTGAAGGCGAAATTCATTATTCGCCAACACATCAGGGTCCCCTGTATTTGAACGGCCAACACCCGGGGCAAAACCGATGGTGGATAAATCATAAGTATTATTACTGATTGGCACCAAAGTGACCGTCGCGCCATTGCCTTGAGCAGCGGCCGTGGTAATAGTCAACGGAATAGCCCCTGATACCGTGAACTCAGGGCCCACCTGCGCATTAATCAGTTGGCGCACTTCATCAATGGTCACCGCGTTTATGTTACCAACCCCTATACCGGTAAATCCTACATTATCCAAAGTAATGGTGGTGGGCGTTGTTGTGCCATTTGAATCCGTCACTTCCACATCAAATACGATGGACTCCGCCCCCCCAAAGTCACCAACAATAGACGCGCCCGGTGTCACGGTTGAGGTTAAAAGACCGGGGCCACCTAGGATGGTATCGGTAATAGCAAGCGGTGGCGTGGCCACGGTTCGCGTGGTGGTCGAGGTGCCCGGAATACTTCTAAAATCCGCCACGATGGGGTTTGAGCCCACAAATAAATTACTGCCCGCTATCCCGGCACTGTAACTGACACCTGCCGCGGTTGGGTCACCCATTAGGGTGTTCCAATCTGCGCTACTGGCGGTGATCGCGAAGCCCGTTCCGATTGTTGAGTCATAACCAGAGCGCTGAATCACAACAGGCAATGGACCCACTAGCGGATTGGGAATCGGATCCGGTGCGGTGGTCACTTCAAATTCATTAGGGCCAAATGCCGTATCCAACTGACTTTGAATATCCGCTATTAGGTTATTGATAAACACGGTTTGCGAGGTGCTAGGCGGAACCGCTCCAACAGCAGGTGCCGTTCCCCCGACGGTAATGGTTTGAGGCGCGGTGCCATCTTGAGGGTCAATGGTTAACGTTGCCACTTCGGCCGCAGTTGGGTAACCGGTTGTATTAAAAAAACCAGCGGTATTGGCCACCAAGTCGGCATCTAAACCACCATCAAACGTGAAAGATGAAGCGGTACCGGCCGTCGTCGGTTGTGCGATGGTGTCATGAATCGATGCCGTATCATCCGCTATACCTGAGTCAGGTGTTGCGATGGCTAAACCGGAGGATTCCATACGTGAACCTAACTCTTGTTTCACCAATTCAGAAGCATCTAGATTTAAAATCGAGGCAACACGGGATGTCAAAGCCGGCGGCTGGTTACCAATACGAATCTGAATATCCCCTAATACGCCATTAACAACACCATCCCCATTCGCTTCATAGCCTTGTAGGCGAGCACTATTATTGGCCACCACAAACCCATCTTTATCCAAACCAAAAATACCGGCCCGTGTGTAAGACTCGGTACCATTGTTATTTAAAATAAAGAAACCATTGCCATCGATGGCCATATCTAATGCGTTTTCGGTACCGCTGATATTCCCCTGACTAAACTCTTGGCGAACATTATCCACCAGCACACCGCTGCCCACCGGCTTAGAGCCTGTCCCTAAAATCGTAGTGGTGTACACATCGGCAAATTCAGCCCGTGATTCTTTAAAGCCCACGGTGCTGGCATTTGCCACGTTATTACCTGTTACCTCTAAATCGATAGAGGCGGCACGAATACCACTTAAACCAATATTAAACGCCATAATTTACTCCTTCACTCACCGCAGTGAGCCTCTATTAATTTAAAATTTGTTGTACTTCCGACAGCGCAGCTTTAGTACCGCCGGCTAAATTCAAGGTAATTTGGTTGTTTGCGCCCAAGGTGACGCTATCGACTTTGCCGCTCATGGCGGTGTCGATGCCTTCGTTCTTACCATCGATGGAAGCTGTGACTTCAAATTTATATTCACCAATGGGATACGGAACAGGAATAGGTTTGCCGGCATCGTCCAAGACTTGGTTGCCTTCTTCATCCACAAAGTATTCTTGGCGGTTTAACAAAGAACGATCCAGTTCCACAATTTCACCGTCCATCTCTAAATTAGCGCCGTCCCAACGAAGCGACATAGGCCCTTTTTCGTGATAACCCAGATCAATGGTTTCTAATGTTTGCCCGCTTTTGTTTTTCACTTGCACCGACACATTCATCGTAGTGGCTGGTATCTCGCTGTAACTGGCAATGAGGTCACCATTTTGTAAGAAGCCATATTCATTGCTTGGCACCACCACTGACTGCCCCACCAAGGACGATGCTTGTAAGGCCTGGCTGGAGCGCAGCTCAGATGCCATGTCATCCACCGTGCTATTCAAATTATCAATCCCTTCAACTGAGCTAAACTGCGCCAGCTGTGCCACAAACTCAGTATTGTCTTGCGGCTCTAACGGATTTTGATTATTCATTTGTGCAACCAGCAGCTTCAAAAAGTCGTTTTTACCAAGCTCGTTCGACTTCTCGACATCTGTCTCTTTTTTTGCATACTGATCGAGTGCCGCTTGTGACGACCCGACCCCGGTTACATCAGCCATGGTGTGCTCCTGGTGACTTTTCTTTTACGTTTGACGCGGTATTCGCATCAGACAGGTATCAATTCTGTATTCAATTACTGGCCAAGAGTTAATGTACGTTGCAGCATTTGCTTGGCTGTTTTCATCATCTCGACATTCATTTGATAGCTACGAGATGAACTCATCATATCGGTCATTTCTTCTACCACATTCACATTGGGGTACATGACATACCCTTCTTCATCGGCCATTGGATGATAAGGCTGGTAACGTTTTTTAAGTGGGGCATCGCTTTCCACAATGCCTTTGACTTCCACGCCATCACCTACTTGGGAACGAATATCGAGTTTGTCACTCAAGCCCTTCACGTTATCCCATTGTTTCTCCAGCACACTGAACCATGGCTTACGGGCGCGATAGGTTTCATCGATACTGGAGCTAACCGTTTCCGCGTTAGCAATGTTGGATGCGGTGGTATTCAAGCGCACAGATTGCGCGTTCATGCCAGTGCCTGCGATATTAAAAACATTGGTTAATGACATTTTATTCTCCTTGTATCCGCCTCAGCGGACACCCGTTGTCTTATTAATTACTGGCCTTTAATGGCGCCTTTCAAACCATTAAATTTGCTATTCAAAAATTCAAATGATGCGTTATAACGCAGAGCGTTTTCGGTATAGAAAGACTGCTCCATCTGCGTATCCACCGTATTACCATCAATGGCTGGCTGATACGGATTACGGAACATGAGTTCGGTTTCGGTATGCACATTGCCTTCAAGGTGATGTTCATTGGTTTTATTCATACCCAGTGAACGGCGACTTTCGCTTTCAAGCACGGCATTAAAGTCGATATCTCGGGCCTTAAAATGCGGTGTATCGGCATTGGCCAGATTATTAGCGAGAATTTCGGCACGGGCAGCGCGTAGCTGCGTAGTTTGAGGATGAATTCCTAACGAATTTTTAAAACCCAGTGCTGACATAAAAACCTCTCGCTATTTGCTGTATCACTTGTTTGCCTGTACTTAGATATAGCAACGCCTATGCCACAATTTTTTATTCATATAAATCAATAACTTATATGAAAATCAGGGGATTTAAAAAGCGGTAAAGTTTGCCGTTTTTAGAAAAAGCGGAAAGTGTTTAAAACACAAGGCAAAATAAATAAGAGAGGAGAAAAAACAAAAAAGCCCTTTATGCTAAACACAAAGGGCTTTTAAAAATCAGAGAAAGGATGGAACACTAGCCCTGTAAAGTGGGCACTGAAAGAAACGCTAACCTTTTTTACGATAAATAATGCCTGGGCTACATTGCACCATTTCGTAATGATCTGGCAGACCACTTAGAGCTTCACTGGCACCTAGCAACAAATAACCACCGGGTTTCAACGTGCCATGTATACGGGTGAGAATGTCTTTTTTCACATCCCCTGAAAAGTAAATCAAAACATTACGACAAAACACGACATCAAATTTCCCCAGCATCGAGAAAGAATGCAATAGGTTGAGCATGCGATATTGAACACGAGCTGAAACGTTCGCGTTTATCTTCCAACTATTTTCATGTTTTGAAAAATATCGGGGAAGCAAGTCTGGTGGCATGCCTCGGCCAAGGGCCAGTTGATCATATACTCCCGCTTTCGCTGCTTCTAATGCACTGCTTGAAATGTCCGTAGCGATAATTTTTTCAGAGGTCAACTTTCCAGGGTTGGAGCGCTTAAACTCTTCGATGATCATGCTGATCGAATAGGGTTCCTGCCCTGTTGAGGAGGCCGCACACCAAAGGTCGAGGCTTTTTTGCTTGGCGCAAATTTCTGGCAGTAGTTTCTCTTGTAGAATTTTAAAAGGATGAGAATCACGAAACCAAAGGGTTTCGTTAGTGGTCATGGCGTCGACCACCTTTTCTCTTAACCGAGAATCGACCTCCATTTTTTTGACCAAGTCAGAAAGAGCCGTGTACTCAAGCTCTTTCATGATGCCTCGCAGTCGGCTGGAAACCAGATACTCTTTGTTGTCGCCTAATAAAATGCCACAGACACGTTCCAAATAGTCTCGAAACAATGAAAAATCCGGTTTGGTAATTTCCATTTCTTAAGCCTTATTCCTAGATGCTTTAACTTGCTCAGCAACCTTTGCAGCCAATACGTCAGGATTAAACTTCGCAATGAAGTCATCTGCCCCTACTTTTTGAACCATGCTCTGATTGAACACACCACTTAAGGAAGTATGTAAAATGATGTGCAACTTATTCATATTCGGGTCATTACGCACCGCCGTTGTTAAGGTGTAGCCATCCATTTCTGGCATCTCGATGTCTGAAATCATCATAGAATAATACTCAGCAGGATTAACACCCGACTCCACCATTTCTCGTAAATGGGTCAACGCTTGTCGACCATCGTTCATGGCCGTCACTTCAACACCCAGTGTTTCTAAACACTTAGCCACTTGTTTACGAGCAATTTTAGAGTCGTCAGCAATTAATACTTTAGGCGCTGCTTCTTCGGCATTAGAGCGAGAGCTCTCTAAGATATCCGCACTGATGGTTTCTTCCATTGGGGACACTTCAGAAAGTATTTTCTCAACGTCAATGATTTCAACTAGGTTGCCTTCTACCTCGGTCACCGCCGTTAAATAATGCTCACGACCGGTGCCCTTTGGTGGTGGATGAATCTCTTCCCAGTTCATATTCACGATGCGTTCAACACCGGATACAAGAAACCCTTGGGTAGCGGTATTGTATTCCGTGATGATGACAAAACATTGCATAGGATCGCCAACCGATGGATTACCGGTGGCAATGCCCATGTCCATAATTGGAATGGTGCCAGAGCGAATATGCGCAACGCCAATCACCACTCTATGACTTTTCGGCAGAATGGTGAGTTTTGGGCATTGCAGAACCTCTTTCACTTTAAACACGTTAATGCCATAGATTTGTGGGCCGTTTAAGCGAAAAAGTAAAAGCTCTAGGCGGTTCTCCCCTACCAGTTGGGTCCTTTGGTCGACGGAATCAAGTACCCCGGCCATAAACAAACTCCATATGAAACAACCTTAAGTGGTCATTTAAATCTCGTTTTTGGCGGCATGCCCTTTGCAGCATTCCCCATAAATTGGTGTGGCGTTAGTTTATTGCCACTCCCAGCATGAATCGTATTGCATTCTGCTGTCTTAATTGAGAATAGGACAAATTTTGCTGATATACAGAGTTTTTATTTTATTGATCTTATTGTGCCTCTCGCGCACAGGGTTCGCCAATGCTTGGTACGAGCAATTAGAGACCAGCCTTAAGCAATCTCTGTCGTCTCAAATCGTCAATATGGCGAGGAAAATGGGGCTGGATGATTACCGCTACAGCATCGACCTTAACTTTCTAGATAGCCGACTGAATTTAGAGCCCTGTCAGGTTCCTTTGAATATCGAAACGCCTCAACCATTAGAATTAGGTCGCAGCCACATTAAAGTGGCCTGCAAGGACACCAGCCCTTGGGCATTGAATGTGCCCACTGATATCCATTTATTCGCCGATGTGGTGGTCCTTAATCAACCAGTGTCAAAAGATCAGGTGATTACAGAGTCGCAATTAAATCTGCAACGGCAAGACCTCGCCGATTTACGCAATGGTTATTATCTAAAAATGGAGCAGGTTATAGGCAAACAATCTAAGCGTGCCCTCGCTGGCCAGACTGTCCTCAACAGTTACCTGATATTACCGGCCTTGATGATACATAAAGGCGATAAAGTCATGATTATTGCTAGTAAAGGTGCCATGAGCGTAAAAATGCCAGGTGAGGCGCTCAGTGATGGCCGCCAAGGTCGACAAATACGAGTAAAAAACAGCCGTTCGGAGCGAATTATTCGCGCCACAGTAGTGGGGCCAGGGGAGGTTCTAGTCCAATTTTGATGTTTTTTTAAAGAAAATGAAAAAAACATTAAAAAAAACTAAAGCCTTGTTCAAGCCTGCCGTTATAGGTCTACGAGGAACTCTATTTGTTAGAAAGGTAAGCCAAAATGAACATTAATAAACTCACTACAGGTGTTGGCGGCGGTACACAGTCGCGTAACACCGAAAAAACCGCATCGGCCGGTTCTGGACAGGCGTCTAACGCCCCTGAAACCAAGAGCCCTGCTGATGCTGAAGTGAAACTCAGCCCGCAAAGTAAGTCGATTCAGCAAATAGAAGCTGAAGTGGCCAAAATGCCAGACATTGATGATGCCGCAGTGGAGCGTATCAAGGGTGCACTCGCCAATAACGAGTACAAAATTGATTACGAACGCATTGCAGGCCAAATGATCAAATTTGATGGGCTCCTGAAATAATAAGGGATAAGTATGTCAGTGCCAGCAATCAGTGAATTGAACGATGTATTTGCACACGAGCAATCCACCCTGCAGCAGCTTCAAGCCGTGCTTGAGGCCGAATCGTCGGCACTATTAGACCGAGACATACTGGCTATTGAAGGTACCGCCCAGCGCAAGGTGAATGCCCTTACGGCTTATCAAAAGCAAGTAAACAAACGCTTATCTTTCCTCCTTGAGCATGATTTTGAAGGCTCAGAAACGGGTTTGCTTGCCCTGATCGCCTGCTACCCAACTCCTCTCCAATCTGAATTAACACAACAATGGCACACCCTTAAACAAGGATTCGAAGACGTCATTGCGCAAAACGAACGCAACGGTATTGTCATCTACCACAATCAGCAACGTAACCGTAACTTGTTGAATATCTTGCATGGCAGCAAAAATGAGCCAAACTTATACAACGGAAGTGGCGCGGCACAAGGACAAAGCCAAAGACAGAGTCTAGGTGAAGCCTAACCTAGTTTTGACCAATGGCTGCCCGCCTGATTTTACATTCAAGCACGATAGACGATTGTCATGGAACCAGCTGAAGCTCAAGCAGATAACTACCTAGAAAGCCCGGAAGAAATTTATCGTGCCATACAGCGCTTGATTCGCTATGCGCCCAAACTCACTGCGCGCTTTGAAGGCATTGATGACGCCTTTGCAACGGCCATCACCAAGGTTGATTTAAAATCAAAAGCCTTTGCCTTTGATAAACTGATTCCGGATAACGGCAATGAGGTTCTTCAACGGGGCAAACGCCTTGAATTAATTGCTGACTTTCGTGGCATCTTGGTCAAGTTTTTTGTTGAGGGAGGCTTAAAGTACCGTCCGCAAAACCAAGAGTACATTGCCCAATTTCCAACTAAGTTACTCTACCTTCAGCGCCGCAATGCATATCGCGCTATGGTGCCGCGTACCTATTCGGTGTATGCCGTATTTCGTTCTAGCGAAGATAAACAAGTATTCAAAGGCCGCTTACAAGATATTTCAGGCTCTGGTTTTAAAGCGTATTTCAAAGGCGATATTTCGCCAAACTTAAAAGCCATTACTAACTTTGACGAAAGCACCTTACATGTGGGTGATGAATCCATGGATTGTGGCTTAGACGCCCGTCATGCGGTCTATAACGAAGAGAAAGACCTGACCTTTTGTGGGTTTTCGTTTCAACCATTAAGCGGTATGAAACAGCGCTACGTGGAGCAATTCGTCAACACCTTGCAATACGAAGAGCAGCGAAAACAGCAAGCAGCAGAAGCGCGTAAACAAGAACAAGCAGAGGCACAAGCACAAGCTGAAACACAACAATCTGACGAAGCCAGTTAAACAGACCAGTGTATTGCGCATTCAATGTATGTCTACACTATGGTGTTTAACTGACAATCTCTATCGCTTATGCAGCACGCAACCCGACTGCATACTAGTGGGGCCAATTCGGTTTTAATTGCTTTAAGCGTTCAAAATCTTCTGCTCGATCCACATCCCACAAAGGGCCCAGTATAGCGGCTTTTTTATTGGCAGCCGCTAAACGCTGAAAGGTAACAGCCATGACGTCTTCAGTGCCCCATGGCACATTATCAAATAGCTCATCACACGCTTGGGTCGCGCCCACCAATACATAACCGCCATCTTCTGCGTTGATAAACACATGGGCCTCGTCATCTAATGCATCAAGCGCTTGCCGATAATGATCCAAGGTCAGTACGGGGCAATCACTGCCAACAATCAACACCTTCTTAGCCAGTGTTAACCCCCAGCGAATGCCATTGGCCATGCGCTCGCCTAAGTCACTCCCCTGTTGCACCACCAACGGGGTTTGCTGTGCAATGCGCTCTATCACCTGGTGCTCACCTAATTGACCGAGGGATAAAACCGATAACCCCCCTAATTTTTGCGTTACGCGTGTTAATTGATCGTGGGTGTGTTGCAGTAACTGGATATGTAAATCTAAACAAGCTTGATCGCCAAGGGTCGGGGCTAGTCGAGTTTTCACCTGTCCCAAACGCGGCAACTTAGCAAATTGAATAATAATATGGTTAAACATAAAGCAACTTATAAAGGTAAAAGTAAAACGATACTAGCGATATCTATCCGCCAGTGTCTCAGGGCTAACCCCTCGCCAAAATGCATAACGCAATTGCCACATAAGAATAACGGTTTTTAGTAAGCCATTTTTTTGCCAGCGCCTTGCGGATGTAATGACGCTCTCTTTTAGGCACTTAGGCGGGGCAAGTTTTTTGGCGCGTTTAGAAAAGTCCACATCTTCCATCAAAGGAATCGACTTAAAGCCATTAAGTGAATCGAAAAAACGTTTACGTACAAAAATGCATTGGTCACCCGTAGCCACCCCCGTTAAACGGGATCGCTGATTGATAAACCATTCAATGATGCGAAACCCCAAACCCTTTGCATCCAGTTGCACATTAAAGCGCCCCCATTGATGCAAACTGGCTTGATCAACCATGGCCCGTAACTGTGACGAATTAAACTGGGTGTCGGCATGCAGAAATATCAGCCAAGTTCCTTTGGCGTGTTGTGCGCCGGCATTCATTTGGTTCGCACGGCCTTTTTCGCTTTTTATCACCGTGAACTGCTTTGCCAGTGTCACATCGCAACCATCATCGCTGCCACCATCCACAACAATGATGTCTTTTACATATTCTTTGAGCAATGTTAAACGATAAACAAGGCTGGTAACCTGCTCAGCTTCATTAAAAACCGGCACCACGACACTGACATTAAACTGATTCATAAAAAATTAAGACAACGCCCCACCACAAGAAGAGCCAGCCCCTGCTGTACAACCAAAACAATGACCAGCCACTGCGATATCATTCCCGGCTAGATCGCTTTTTAATAAGTCTTGAATGTGACGGGCTTCGTGCTTGCTATTGGCCGTTGGCATATCCAACATTTGATTAAAATCACAATCGTATAAGTTGCCCTGATAATCCACACTCACCGTATTACGACACATGACGGTGTCCAAGTTATGGGCTTGGTAGTTATCAATTAATAGTTGCATATAATCGTTAAACTGCCCTTTGGATACCAACATAGAACCAAAGCGTGAAATAGGCATATTTGTAATGGTGTATAACTGGTTAAACTCAATGCCCCAATCGTCCATCAGGCGTTGCTTGTAGTCTTGCTGAAGTGACGTTTGCGAGGGTGGCAAAAACGCCCCACCAGGGTTGTAAACCAAATCGAGCGTCAAACCTGTGCCTTGTCTACCAAACCCCAGATCATTCAAGATATGCAACCCTTTAATGCTGTTATCAAATACACCTTTGCCACGCTGTGCATCCACATTCTCTTGGGTATAACACGGTAATGATGCCACCACGGTGACGTTTTCATCGGATAAAAACTGTGCCAAGTCCTCGTAACCGGGCTCACACAGAATCGTAATATTGCAGCGGTCGATGACTTCACAGCCTAACTTGCGCGCTTCACTGACAAGATAGCGAAAGTGCGGATTCATTTCAGGAGCGCCACCGGTTAAATCTAGGGTTTTCACACCACGCGCCTTAATCACATCCAGCACGAGATTAATCGTCGCCTCGTCCATTAGTTCTGTACGGCGAGGCCCTGCATTTACATGGCAGTGGGTACAACTCAAATTACATAAATAACCAAGATTGACCTGCAGAATATCCAGCGCTTGGCGCTTGATGGCGGGAAACTCACGGGCAATTAAAAGGGGTTTGGTGTCCAGCATAGTCTCAACTCTCTCGTTAACGACCTCTGTGTGCCGCTTTTAATAGGTATTACCTTAGTCATGTGAGACCTAATGCACAAGACCTAGTTCCCTTCACATGCTTGGCACAAGCCACGATAGGATGATTTAACTACATGAGTTGATTGAGTTTTTTACTGGCGTGGGTAAAATGCAGTTTATCTCCCTATAGTTTAACAGGATAAAACTGCCGCCTCCTAAGCGGCTGCTCCAGGTTCGAGTCCTGGTAGGGAGACCATCACTCCTATCTTGGTAAGTATCATGCAAATCTATGTTCTAATCGCTTGCGACCGCCTTGAAGAAAGCCAAGAGAAAAACCTTAAGCAAAATCTCACAGACATACTTGCTGCACTACAACGTTATGTAGATGAAAACACCGTGGCACACGTATCTCTCATTAACGAATGCGATAGCGATAGCGATAGCGATAATTGTGAAGATTGGCAGCTGGGTATTACACAAACCGTTAAGAAAAGTGTGCAGTTGAAGTTCCCAGTGAATCTTTTTAATGACTTAGCAAAACAGTTTTCGCTGGATTGTGAAATTGGCTCCATTGAAGATGACTCGCGTGTGCCAGTGAGCTATTTTGGCCATGAAGAAGGCAAAGGCGATTCGTATTTAATTGCTCAGTATTTAGGTTTATAAATCGCCTAACGAATCAATATTAGCAAGAAATGTAAAAGCAAAAAGCCCCGTATTCTTACGAATACGGGGCTTTTTATTAGCCATTAATTAATCTTTTATTAAAGATCTTTTAATGCACCAATGGTATCTTGCAATACTTTCTTCGCATCACCTGGCACCATTAACGCGTTGTCACGGATAAACAACTCGTTTGGAATACCAGCAAAACCTGGTGACAGACCACGCTTAACCACTACAACGGTTTTTGCATTGTGTACGTTAAGAATAGGCATACCAAAGATTGGCGAGTTAGGATCTTCCGCCGCACCTGGGTTAACCACGTCGTTTGCACCTAGTACGATGGCAACGTCAGTTTGAGAGAACTCAGGGTTGATGGTATCCATTTCGACTAGTTGATCGTACGGTACTTCAGCTTCTGCCAATAGTACGTTCATGTGACCAGGCATACGACCGGCTACTGGGTGAATCGCATATTTAACTTCAGCACCGTTTGCTTCGAGCATGCTGGCAAGCTCACGCGTTGCGTGCTGTGCTTGTGCTACTGCTAAACCGTAACCCGGTACGAATACCACTTTTTGTGCACTTTCTAAAAGCATGGCTAATTCGTCAGCATTGGAGAATTTCACTTTGCCTTCATAGAACGCATCGTTTTCCGATTTGCTTACACCGCTTTGTGCAGACATAGAACCACCGAACAATACGTTTGTTAACGAACGGTTCATGGCTTTACACATGATGCTGGTTAGGATGATACCAGATGCACCAACAAGAGAGCCTACGATGATCAAGCCGTTGTTGCCTAGTACGAAACCAGCGGCTGCGCCTGCTAAACCTGAGTAAGAGTTTAGAAGAGAAACCACTACAGGCATGTCAGCGCCACCAATTGGCATAACCAAACACACACCCAAAATCAAACATACAACGATCAAACCAACAATTAATAGATCAGAGTCTAATTGGCTAAATGCAGTGAAGTAAACGGCACCAGCAATTAAGGTTGCGAAGCATAATTTAACAATCCATTTATAAAGTTTCACTTTATCTGAATCACCAATTTTACCTTTTAGCTTACCAACCGCTACGAAAGAACCCGTTAGCGTTACGGCACCAATCAAGATAGAAAGAATCACCGCAACTGACCAATCATAGGTCACTGCAAACTGGCCAACGTTCTCTAGCTTTTGGCTTTCTAAGTAGTTAGCCGCGGCCACTAATAAAGAAGCACCACCACCAATACCGTTTAAGGTTGCAACCATTTCTGGCATATCCGTCATAGCGACTTTTTTCGCAATGAAAGCACCGATCACACCACCGATTAATACACCAATAAGAATGTATTCGTAAGTAATTACATTGCTATCAAGTAACGCTGCAATGACAGCAATTAGCATAGCGGATGCAGACATTTTATTGCCTTGTACCGCTGTTTTTGGAGAAGTTAAGCCTTTTACGCCAAGGATAAATAATACCGCGGCAACTAGGTAACCTATGTTAATTAATACGTCCATTAGTCTGCTACCTTATTTCTTTTTAAACATGTTCAGCATGCGGTCAGTTACCATGTAACCGGCCACAATGTTGATGGTGGCAAGTGCGATCGCAACCACACCCAGTACAGTAGAAAGTACGGTTGTGTGCTCTGATCCACCAGAACTAATGATGGCACCCACAACCACGATGCCAGAAATAGCGTTAGTACCGCTCATTAATGGTGTGTGTAAGGTAGGTGGTACTTTGTTAATCACTTCTACACCAACGAAGATCGCTAGCACAAAAATGGTTAGGGACATGATAAACATTTCCATAATTCTTATTCCTTCTCTGCCACAGCTTTTAAGCCTTCGTGTTTGATCTCGCCCGCTTCAGTGACTAGCGTTGCAGCGACAATGTCATCTTCCATATCGATTTTAAGCTCGCCTTCGGCTGCCATGTTCAATAGGAAAGTAGTGACGTTCTTAGTTAATAACTGAGATGCGTGAACCGGAACACGGCCAGGATGGTCGGTGTAGCCGATGATGGTCACACCATCAACATAGGCTTTATGACCCGCAACGGTGCCTTCAACGTTACCGCCGCGCTCGGCTGCAAGGTCAACAATAACAGAGCCTTTTTTCATGTAGTGCAGCATGTCTTTGGTGATCAAACGTGGAGACATTTTGCCTGGGATCGCTGCCGTGGTGATCACAAGATCCGCCTGCGCCACTTTCGCTTGCATTTGCTCGCGCTGCTTTCTGTAGAACTCTTCAGATTTTTCAGTGGCGTAACCACCGGTTGCACCGCCTTCTTCTTGTGGTAAATCAAATTCCACAAATTTAGCGCCTAAAGATTCAACCTGTTCACGTACCTCTGCACGCGTATCGTATGCTTCAACCACTGCACCTAAACGACGTGCAGTAGAAATTGCCATAAGACCGGCAACACCTGCGCCTACGATGAAAACTTTAGCTGGGTGGATAGTACCGGCTGCGGTCATTAGCATTGGAAAATACTGCGGAAGCTCCATGGCACCGGATAGTACCGAACGGTAACCACTGATGGCGCCCATTGAGCTTAATACGTCCATGCTTTGAGCACGGGTCGTACGCGGAATAAATTCCAATGCAAACGAGCGTACATTGCGAGCAGCCAGTTGTTTGATAAGTGGTAAGTTGAACCACGCATCAAGCATACAAATTAATGTGCTGTCTTCTTTCAGTAATGGCACTTCTTCATCAAGAGGCTGACGTACTTTTAATACGATGTCTGCTTGATCATATAAAGATTGCGCACTTGGTGCGATGCTGGCGCCACAGGTACGATAATCTTCATCACTAAAGTGCGAGTTATCACCCGCACCTTCTTGAACAACCACTTCGAAACCCGCTGATAATAGCGCACCGATGCCAGATGGAATCAATGCTACGCGATTTTCCCCAGGATAAATTTCCTTAGGTACCCCTATTAACATAGTTAACACTCCTAAAATGGATTATTTTTTAATTTATTATTATTTGGGTTCGTAAATCGTTATGCCTTGGCCAAACCAAGAACACGTAAAGTATTTTCACGGGTGCGATTAAGCAGCTCGCCATTTTCAATGAGCGATTCACCATAAGATGGAATCCACTCTTTCAAACGTGCTTGCCAATCGGTATCAAGTCGCTCGGCCATGCAACGCTCAATCACTTCGACCATGGCTTGTGCCGCAACTGATGCACCCGGAGACGCACCCAATAACGCGGCTAATGTGCCGTCTTTAGCGGCAACGAGTTCCGTACCAAACTCTAACTTGCCGCCACGTGTGCCATCTTTCTTGATAATTTGTACGCGCTGGCCTGCTTGGGCCAGTGTCCATTTATCAGAGGTCGCACTTGGGAAGTAATCACGCAGAGCATTCATACGGTCTTCATGTGATTGCAAAACCTCACCAATTAAGTATTTGGTTAGATCCATGTTATTCATGCCGACGTTCATCATTGGCAATAGGTTGTTTCCGCGCACGGATTTAAATAGATCTAACTTAGAACCGGCTTTTAAAAACTTAGTGGTGAAACCTGCGTATGGGCCAAACAACAGAGCCGGTTTGCCGTTAATAATACGGGTATCTAGGTGAGGCACTGACATTGGCGGCGCGCCAATGGCGGCTTTGCCATATACCTTGGCGTGATGTTGTTTGATGGTTTCTTCGTCCTGGCAAACTAACCACTGACCAGAAACCGGGAAGCCACCGTAGCCTTTGCTCTCCGGAATACCAGATTTCTGTAGCAGTGGTAATGCACCACCACCAGCACCTAAGAATACAAAGCCCGCTTTAAAGTTTTTGCTTTCGCCTGTGGCGCGATCTTTTAAACGCACGCTCCAACGGCCATCACTGCTTTGCTTAAGATCAGATACTTCATGACTGGTTAACAGTTCAAACTGTTCGCGTTTTTCTAAAGAAGACACTAGGTTGCGCGTTAATGAACCAAAGTCCACATCGCTACCGAATGGAATGCGTGTGGCGGCCACTTTGTCATCGCCATTGCGCCCTTCCATTACCAGTGGCATCCACTCGCGTAGTACGTCGTGGTCTTCGCTGTATTCCATGCCCGCAAATAAGTGATGAGCAGACAGTTTCTCCCAACGCTTACGCAAGAAGGCCACGTTCTCTTCACCCCATACAAAACTGATATGTGGCGTGGTGTTAATAAAGTTTTGTGGTGCAGGTAGATCGCCGCTGTCGATCAGGGCGGTCCAAAGCTGCAAAGACACTTCAAAGTTGGCATTGATCGCTAATGCACGATCCACCTCGACTTCGCCCTTAGCATCCTGAGGGGTGTAGTTCAGCTCACAGTAGCCAGCATGACCTGTACCTGCGTTATTCCAACCATCGGTGCTCTCATGAGCAACATGGTCCAAGCGCTCCACCATGGTTAATCGCAGTGAAGGGTCTAATTTGTTTAATAGTGTGCCAAGAGTCGCACTCATGACGCCGCCACCGACCAGTAGCACATCGATTTCTTTAGTAGCCATTATAGATTTCGCCTGTAGGTAAAAATCTGAATCCAAGCGGCGCGGGTCGGCGCCTATTCGGTGGCAGCTTTTGGCTGTTTAAGTCCACCGACTGAATTAAAACGAGCGTTTTATACATTCGTTCAAGGGAGATCACAATATTGACAAACAAAACAAGACTGGCCTCATTATTGCTAAATCGCCGTAAAGCCTTGATCTATAAGGGGTTTAGGGGTTGTATCATTATTTCTTATAGTAACTATAAGATCGGTTATAAATGCCCGAAATAAGAGAATTAAAACAGATAAACAAAAATGATATAAAGTAATCTGTATAAAAAACACACAAAAAATAGCCCCTATGCCGCGCTTTAAACCACTTCTTTTACCGACCACCCGTTGATTAAGCGACTCATGCACCTTGGCATCTTCTAGGTTGCAAACACGCTATGCGTACAAAAAACACCCAAATCTCCGAGTTTGCTTTGTCGATTAATGAATTTAACCGCCTGTGATAAATATGTTGTTACAATGGCGACCTTTATTACCTAGCCATAGCAGCACTGCCCATGAAGATGTCCAAAACCATTAAAAAACTGAACGACCGATTGGTGATCGCCGTTGAAAAGCTGGCTGTGCAGGCAAGTGAAGAATTTGAAGGCTTTGTTAAATTAGAACACACGGTTAAATTTGATCTTTTCCCGGGCAGCCTTTTGGTCAGCTGTTACTTTGAAACCCACGACCACCTTGATAAAGCCATGTCGTCCGAAAAAAGCTATCAGAAGAAGTTACACAACATGCTTATGAAGCAAGGCATATTATTAAAAGAGCCGACTCATAATCTTAAATTCTACGTGCAACCTAAAACCGAACAAGATGCTTAAAGCCTCCATCAAAAGGATGTCATCTCATGCCTGATATCGTCGTCATGTTTTTCCTGCTGGGTTTGATCGCAGGGATACTCAAGTCTGATCTAGAAATACCCAAAGCCGCTTATGACACCTTAAGCCTTTTGCTCATGCTCACCATAGGACTGAAAGGCGGCATGGCCCTTTATGGTTCATTACAGTGGTCACTTGTTTTTGAGCTACTGGCCATTGCCTCACTTGGGGCGTTTATTCCGCTGATTGTCATTCCCATTTTATTAAAAGTCGCAAAAGCCGATCATGCCAATGCGGCGAGTTTAGCCGCCCACTATGGCTCAGTGAGTGCTGGCACCTTTGCAGTGGCACTGGCCTATGTGGAAACCGTGGGGTTGCCCATCGAACCTCAAGTCACCTTGTATCTGGTGATGTTAGAGTTACCAGCCATTTTAGTGGCACTGGCGTTTTACCGTCGCCATGCAAAACAAGACGGCACGGCATCAAGCAAGCAAAGTGAGCTTTGGCATGAGACCTTTACCAACCGAGGCGTGGTGTTATTAGCCGGCGGGGTGATTATTGGCTTTATGTATGGCCCAAGTGAAGGGGCTGCGGTCACCGAATTATTTACCAATGCCTTTAAAGCGGTACTGGCGTTATTTTTATTAGAGATGGGCTTAACTGCGGCAGAGACCTTATCGCCGATTCCATGGAAGAAATGGCGCTTGTTGACATTTGCCTTAATTACCCCCTTCTTTTTATCTTTTATCGGTTTATCCGCGGGCATTGCATTAGGCTTGTCCACCGGTTCGGTCGTGATATTGGCCACACTGACGGCCAGCGCCTCTTATATTGCTGCGCCTGCCGCCATTAAAACGGCCATCCCCAAAGCAGACATCGGTTTAGCCATGTTAATGTCATTGGGCATCACCTTTCCATTTAATGCCATTGTGGGCATTCCGCTTTACCACCAAATAGCCACCTATTTTTCCTAACCTAGTATATGGGCCAAACAAGCAAACATAAAAAAACCCAGCCTATTTAAAAGCTGGGTTTTTAGTCTGTAAACCTTGAGCTTTAACAGTCCTAGAACGGCACGTCGTCGTCAAAACCATGACCTGGTTGAGTCTGATCATAGGCTGGGGCACTTTGCTGGGCCTGTGCGCCGCTTTCTACTCGCCACGCCTGTAAGCTTGTAAAGCACTTCTCTGGCTTGCCTGGAGCGTTCCAAAGACGGCCAGACAGATTAAAATGCACGGTGATCTCTTCACCAATACTGTGATTATCCATCAGCGCGCACTTATCTTTGATCAACTCCAAGGCGATATAATTCGGATAGTCAGGGTTTTCACCATCACCGGTTAGCTGAATCACAAACTCGCGCTTGGTAAAGCCGTTATTGCCATATTCTGTGGTGGCACCGATTGAGTGGATCACACCTTGAGCTTCGAACGTTTTAGACATATTGGTTACCTTCTCTTTCAAGCGGTCATCATACCATTGTTCACTTGAGACGAAATAGGCGACTGCCTTTGACAGGTTTGAAGAGGCATAAAAAAACCCGCCAAACTGGCGGGTTCAAAAACACTCGAATCGATGAGTATGTTCAGTTTACGCTTCTTGCACACCAAATATGGCACTGGCATTTAAGCCGTGTTTTTCCATGATTTCGCGCATGCGTTTTAATGCTTCTACTTGGATTTGACGAACGCGTTCGCGAGTTAATCCAATTTCGTGACCCACTTCCTCTAGCGTGCTGGTTTCATAACCACGCAAACCAAAGCGGCGAGCAATCACTTCACGTTGTTTTTCAGTCAGGTCGTCTAGCCATTGGTCCAAGCTGGTACTGATGTCGTTATCTTGTAACACTTGGCAAGGGTCGCTAATGGATTCATCGGCGATGGTATCTAATACGGACTTTTCACTGTTGTAACCCAATGGTGAGTCAACGGATGTCACTCGCTCATTAAGGCCCAGCATGCGTTTTACATCGCTCACTGGTTTTTCTAGCAGCTCTGCAATTTCTTCGGCGCTTGGTTCGTGATCCAGTTTTTGAGTCAGCTCACGAGCAGCACGTAAATAGACGTTTAATTCTTTAACAACATGAATCGGTAAACGAATGGTACGGGTTTGGTTCATGATGGCACGTTCAATGGTCTGACGAATCCACCAAGTTGCGTAGGTTGAAAAACGGAAGC
>JBNMQC010000024.1:0-25378 GCA_051277445.1 Bermanella sp.
AATGGCCTTTTCGATAAAACGGATATACGCTTTTGCATTTTCAGGTAGTTGCTCTAACTTATTCGCACCCACGGTGCTTTCAGTCCAGCCTGGTAGTTCTTCGTACACTGGCGTGATCTTCTCAAACTGATCAGCACTTGCAGGCACATTCATCATGTTACCGTCAGCGTCTTTGTAACCAACACAGACTTTAACGACATCCAAACCATCTAAAACGTCAAGCTTAGTTAGGCAGATCGCGTTAACCGAGTTCACACGAATAGAGTGTTTAACCAATGCAGCATCAAACCAACCACAGCGACGGGAGCGACCAGTCGTCGTGCCTTTCTCGTGACCCACTGTTGATAGGTGCTCACCTACTTCATCAAACAATTCTGTTGGGAAAGGACCAGAACCCACACGAGTGGTGTAGGCCTTAGTAATCCCCATGATTTGATCAAGATATAAAGGACCCACACCAGAGCCACACGCAACGCCACCGGCTGTTGTGTTAGAAGACGTCACAAACGGGTAAGTACCGTGATCAATGTCGAGTAGTGTGCCCTGGGCACCTTCAAACATGATGTCGCCACCAGCAAGACGAATGGTATGCACAAGATCAACCGCATCCACTACGATATCTTTAATTTGCGCGGCCCAATCCATGCAAGATGCAAGGGTCTCTTCGTAGCTAACTTCGTCTACGTTGTAGTAGTTTTTCAAAGAGAAGTTATGGAATTCCATTACTTCTTTAAGCTTGTCTGCGAATTCTGGCTGATACAAATCACCCACACGCAAACCGCGACGCGCTACTTTGTCTTCGTACGCAGGACCAATACCACGACCTGTGGTGCCGATCTTCGCATTACCGCGCTTAATCTCACGAGCCTGATCTAGAGCAACGTGATACGGTAAAATCAGTGGTGACGCATGAGATAAACGCAAACGTTCCATAACTGGCACGCCACGTTCCTCTAATGCACGCACTTCTTTTAGTAATGCATCCGGCGCAACCACAACGCCGTTACCGATGATGCACTGCACACCATCACGTAAAATACCGGATGGAATTAAATGCAATGCGGTTTTCACACCGTCGATCACCAAAGTGTGACCCGCGTTATGGCCCCCTTGGAAACGCACAACTGCAGTTGCTTTTTCAGTGAGAAGGTCAACGATCTTGCCCTTTCCTTCATCACCCCATTGTGTACCTAGTACAACGACATTCTTGCCCATAGCTGGTTTTGCTCAGTAATAATTTGCTTAAAGAGTTTCCACAATCCACTGGTCATTCTTGAATACCAGTACCGAAGTGCAACCAAAGGCTGCTGGGGTATCAATATCTGATAACCCACTAATGACTCGTTTGCCTTGTGAGCGTAATTCACTCACCACAGACCAGTCCGCATCAACCGGTGCAAAAATGCCATCCTGTGTTGATGCTTGTTTATTGGCGAGTCGAACCCATTGCTTAATGTCCGCACTGAATCCTGTTGCCGCGCGTGCGCGACCAAATACTGCACCGGTATCATCATAACGACCACCCTGCGCCACGGCCTGACCGTGACCTGCAACGTATGCCGCAAAAACAACCCCTGTGTGGTAATCAAAGCCACGCAATTCAGCCAGATCAATAAAGATATCCACATCCTTAAAACGCGACTGAAGTGTTGCGCAGATCTCGCCTAAATTATCTAGTGAAGACGCAACATCGGCCACTTCATGTAATGCTTTTGCTTTTTCAAGCACTTCTGTAGAGCCGTTTAGATCAAGCAAGGAAATAAATGCCGCTTGAAGTTTTTCGCCTTCTACTTGTTGCTCGACTAACAAGCGGTACTCAGTGACGGCTTTGTTATTTAGGGCTTCAAAAATTTGCCCTTCAGCTGCTTCACTCAATTGAGCCGCGTTCACTAGGGCTTTATAAATACCCACATGGCCGATATCTAGGTGAACTTGACCTAAGCCTACTCGATCCATGCTTTGTAATAGTAAAGACAGTATTTCAACATCTGCACACGGCGCGGACTCACCAAATAGTTCGGCGCCCACTAGCATAGGAGCACGACTGCTCAATAACGATTTTGCGCGGGTATGTAAAACAGAGCCGCAGTAACTAAGGCGATTCACCCCTTCTTTTGCCCAGCTGTGGGCATCGATACGGGCAACTTGCGGTGTAATGTCGGCACTCACACCCATCAAACGACCGGTTAATTGATCGGTGACTTTAAAGGTATGTAGGTTTAGATCACGGCCAACACCGGTTAGCAGTGACTCAAGAAATTCTAATTGTGGCGGGACAACCAGCTCATAACCCCAGTTAGAAAAGGTATCTAATAAGGTACGGCGCATGGTTTCAAGCTGCTTTGCCTCTGGAGGCAAGAGTTCTTCGATACCGTCGGGTAACAACCAGCGATCGGCTTGATTCATACTGAACTCGCTCTATCTCTAGGTAACAATGATTAAAAGCCCTACACCACAGAGCATACTCAACAGGCCAACTATTCGCATGGTTCGATCATCCATGGTGGCTATTTGAACCACCATGCGACGCCAACGACCTGGGTAAAGAAATGGAATAATACCTTCCAAAACCAAAACTAGGCTAAATGCGATTAGAAATTGCTGCCAAACTGAGCTGTCTATCATAAGGGTCACTATATGCGCGATATCATCCTGATGGCGCATTTATCCGCTAAAACTGCCACACATCCTGTCAATACACATGGTATTTCGATTCATGAAACTAGGTTTTAGCGTACATCCTGTACATAAAAAAACCGGGAATTAGCCCGGTTTCGCGAATTCTACACGTTTTTTTTCAACGATGTAAGAAGCTGGGAGCGATCTCGAGCGCCAAGTCCGTTACCGCCACACCCTAAGATTATGCCACCCACCTTCCGCGACCCTATTGACCCCATTTAAATCAAGGTTTGGGGCACAAAAAAGCCCCTGTGAAAACAGAGGCTTTAATGTGGACTCACTCGCTCATACCCATATAAGGCTATCAACGAAGCTTATTTGCCCTTGGTGCTCTTCATGTACTTGAAGAAATCACTATCCGGCTTAAGCAATAACACGTCTTCTTGGCCATTGAAGGTCTCTTCATAGGCTTTCAAAGAACGGGTAAACGCATAAAACTCAGGGTCACGGTTAAAGGCTTTGGAGTAAACACTCGATGCAATAGCATCACCTTCACCACGGGTAACCTCAGACTCTTTATATGCATTGGCCACCAGTACCGTCTTCTGACGATCCGCATCAGCACGAATACCTTCCGCAAGCTCTTTACCTTGAGAACGCAGTTCACGCGCTTCACGCTCACGTTCTGCGGACATACGACGATAAACGTTATTCATCAAGTCTTCTGGTAAATCGATGCCTTTCACACGGGTATCGAGAATACGAATACCAAATTGGTTCTCAGACTGCTCGTTTAGAATCTTGGTGAGTTGCACCATTAATTCGTCACGCTCTCCGGATACCACTTCTTGTACCGTACGATTAGCGAATTCAGCACGAATACCATCGTTGACTAGGTTAGCAAGCAAGCTCGCGGCTCTAAAACGATCACCAGAGGTGGCTTTATAGAAGTCACGAACGTTCTCGATACGCCATTTAACAAAGCTATCAACAATTAAGAATTTTTTACCTGCCGTTAAGAAACGCTCAGGACGTGCATCCAATGTCAGGATACGCGCATCAAACTTCTTAATGTTATCGATCATCGGTACTTTAAGGTGGATACCTGGCTGAATGTCATCCGAGATGATTTCACCAAAGCGTAACTTAATCGCGCGCTCAGTTTCATTCACCATATAAACACTGGATGAACCCACCAAGATAATAATCGCAGTAATCGCGCTTAGCACAATAGACTTAGGACTCATTAGCGACCCTCCCTAACACGATTGGCTTGACGCAAACGCAACTCTTCAACCACACGATCAGCAATGCCAGAGATATCAGCATCCGATCCAGAAGTCACTTCTGGGCGGTTAGCACGGCTTTGCTCCATAATTTTATCCAAAGGTAGGTACATCATGTTGTTTCCACCTTCCACATCCACAAGCACCTTGCTTGAGTTGCCATATACCTTGCTAATACTGTCTAGGTATAGACGCTCACGGGTTACTGTTGGCGCTTTACGATATTCTTTATGCAGCTTAACAAAACGATCCGCTTCACCTTCAGCACGAGCAATCACTTGCTCTTTGTATGCGTTCGCTTCTTCTAACATACGCTGCGCTTTACCACGGGCCTCAGGCACGATGGTGTTGGCGTAAGCTTCTGCTTCGTTTACGTAACGCTCTTTATCAAGCTTGGCGCTTTGTACATCATCAAAAGCCGCTTTCACTTGTTGAGGTGCGGTTGCATCTTTGATGTTCACCTTATCAACCTCAATACCGGTTTGATAATTGCTCATGTAACGCTGTAGACGATCACGCACGTTACCAGCTAGTAATGTACGACCACTGGTCAAGATTGGGTCCATATCGGTGCTACCCACTTCATGACGTAATGCCGACTCAGCTGCGTGTAAAAGTGAACGCTCAGGGTCTTCAATACGAAGTGAGAAAGACACAGGGTCAACCACGCGATACTGTACGTTCATCGCCACTTCAACTACGTTCTCATCTTGCGTCAGCATCAGCTCTTTAAGCTCTGCGTTACGCACGTTGGTCACATTCACAGCGGTTACAATTTCAATGAAAGGAATAACAAAGCGTAAACCTGGCTCTAAAGTACGATCGTATTTACCTACGCTCAATACAACGCCACGTTCTTGTTCATCGATGGTATAGACAGATTTAAAACCTAACACCACAAGGGCAACTAAGAACACCAAAGCAAAGAAACCACCGGCACCTGGACCGCTATTGCTAGAGCCACCGCTTGAGTTGTTTTTCTTGCCACCGAACATGCCGTTCAGTTTGTCCATCAGCTGTTTTAGGGCCTCATCTAAATCTGGTGGTCCTTGATTATTACCACCTCGATTATTGTTTCCCCACGGGTCTTTATCGTTATTGCCGCCACCCGGCTCATTCCAAGCCATAAGCACTCCATTTAGTTTGTTCATATGAATGAAATAATAACTGTTTGTTTTTTATGATGCGACAAACAGTAACACTATTGTTGCCAGAACTCTTTGTCTTTTGGGATAAAGCGTTCTGACGGAATTCCTGCTCGTGACAGTATCTTGAGCATATCTTCTTTTTCTATACGCACATCTAATACAAACTGACCATTTTCATCGACCGTTTCATTTAATATTGCATCCTTGGCGTATAGAAGAGCACGCAACTGACCATCTTGCGGGCCAATTTCAATGGTTTGCTCAAAGAGATCACGCGTTAAAATTTCACCAACCACTTGGTTAATAATCTCCAAACCTTGATTCTCTTTGGCACTCACCCAAACACGCCACGGCATGCCCGTCTCATCACGATCAATACGAGGCTGTTGACCCGGTATTAGATCAATCTTGTTAAATACTTGCAGGGTTGGGCGATCCAATGAGTCAATCTCATCCAGCACAATCTCAACCTGTTCCATGTTTAACGCGCGATCATCATCGGCGCAGTCAATCACATGCAGCAATAAGTCCGCTTCACGGGTCTCTTGCAAGGTCGCCTTGAAGGCTTCCACCAATTTATGGGGCAAGTGACGAATGAAACCTACGGTATCCACTAATACAACCTCGCCCAAACCTTGTACCGGTAGGCGACGCAACGTCGGGTCTAGGGTGGCAAACAACTGGTCAGCCGCATAAACCTCTGCATTCGTAAGGGTATTAAACAACGTAGATTTGCCGGCATTGGTATAGCCCACAAGGGAAACCGTCGGGGTCGCAGAACGCTTACGGGCACGACGGCCCTGTTCGCGCTGACTTTGTACTTTTTTCAGGCGTTGCTTAATCAGTTTTTCACGGTCTCGCAGCAAACGGCGATCCGCCTCAGACTGAGTCTCACCCGCACCACGCATACCCACACCGCCTTTTTGTCTGTCCAAGTGCGACCAACCATGAACAAGACGCGTCGCTTGATACTGCAACTGAGCAAGCTCAACCTGCAACTTACCTTCATGGGTACGAGCACGCTGCGCAAATATATCTAAGATCAAACCAGTACGGTCAACCACGCGACATTCTAGGGCGATTTCTAAACTACGTTGCTGACTAGGAGACAAGGCATGGTTAAACAGAACGAGTTCGGCTTCGCAAAACTCAACCGCTTCACGCAACTCTTCTAACTTACCTTTACCTATGTAGGTTTTTGGGTCGGGGGCACTGCGAGTACCTGTGATTAAAGCAAGAGCGGCTAGCCCGGCACTTCGAACTAACTCTTCAAATTCGCGGGGATCTTCCCTTTCTGAACCTTCAGGAAAATCTATGTGGACCAGTACTGCACCTTCGCCACTATCGGGACGATCAAAAAACAAGGCCTACCTCAATCTTTAACAATATCGCCCACTGTGGTGCACGATTGCAGGCACAAACAAGCGAAGTAATAGCAAAATAGCTCGCACAATAGACCACTTTCGTCGCCAATCGTTCGAGCTATTTTGAGTAATTCGTTTATTCTTCGTCTTTTTCTGTTGGCGCTAGGCGAACATTACGTGACGGCACAACGGTGGAGATGGCGTGTTTATAAACCATCTGGCTCACTGTGTTTTTTAGCACGATGACGAACTGATCAAACGACTCAACCTGACCTTGCAGTTTGATGCCATTGACCAAGAAAATGGATACAGGAATACGTTCTTTACGAAGCGCATTCAGGTAAGGGTCTTGTAGGGAGTGCCCTTTTGACATTATTTTTATCTCCTAATGATTGAGCGATTCGCCCATGCCCTATGCAATTGTGCGCGGACTATGCCACAACTATGGCCTTGGATTCCACTATTTTCAAGGCAGAAGGCGCTAACTTTCACTGATTAGTAATAAATCAGTGATAATAGAACAACCATTCATTGAGCCTTGGACTTTTCATTATCTACTAAGGTCGTAGACACTGACTTTACCCTTGGTTGCAAATACGTGACCGGCTAATACGTATCACTTAATTAACCTTGGGTATTCATCTTGGTATACAGCACAAAAAATATCTCTGTGTTCGTTTACCAATGGGTCTATTGAGCAAGAGACCCTATTCGAAATAACTCAGAACAACGCTTGGCCCATTGGTTCAGCCTAATTCAGGTTTTACCCACACCTTTAGCTAAAACACCTAAAGTCTTACGCGCAACTTAGACGTCTAGATCAAGTATAAAAGCCATCATAGCAAACTATGAGGCGCAATTTGGCCAATATTGAGAAATAACAATTGAACAGACTGTTATTTCATCGCAAGGGGAATCTGAGATTTCAATATCTCAAGGGCGCTCTGAATAAGATTGGGGTCTTCGCTCTCAAGCCAATTTAAGTTCTCCCAGCCACGCAGCCATGTGACTTGTCGTTTAGCCAACTGACGAGTGGCCACCACGCCTTTAAAGATCATCTCGTCATAGCTCAACTGGCCATCTAAGTATTCCCATACTTGCCGATAACCCACTGCGCGAATCGCAGGCAGGCTTTCATGAAGATCTCCGCGCTGATACAAGGCTCGCACTTCTTCTACAAACCCGTCTTTAAGCATCTGCTCAAAACGCAGTTCAATTCGTTCATGCAGGGTTTTGCGCTCTTTGGGGCAAATGGCAAATTGCACCACCTGGTAAGGGATGCTTTTTTGTTGTTGCTCGGCCCAGTGCTCGGTTAACGTTTTGCCCGTCACTAAATACACCTCCAGTGCACGTTGCACGCGCTGAGGGTCATTTGGGTTTAATCGTTGAGCCGACTCAGGGTCCACAGCAGCGAGCTTTTCATGAATCGCAGGCCAGCCTTTTTCTGAGGCTTCTGCTTCAATTTGCTTACGCACAGCGTCATCGGCTTCGGGCAAGTCCGCCGCCCCTTCGAGTAAAAACTTAAAGTAAAGCATGGTGCCACCCACCAGCACCGGAATATTGCCGCGGGCCGTGACGTCTTTCATACAAGCCAATACATCCTCGCGGAAATCCGCAGCACTGTATGGCTCGCTCGGGTCCCGGATGTCGATCAAGTGATGTGGATAGCGTGCTAACTCTTCAGCGGTGGGCTTGGCTGTACCAATATTCATATCCTTGTAAACCAAGGCACTGTCCACACTAATCAGCTCGCACTTAAGGGTATCGTAAAGGGCGCAGGCTAATGCCGTTTTACCAGAAGCGGTTGGGCCCATAATGAATATGGCTGGTGGTAATGGAGTCTGAGACATTATTGTCCACGCATAAATAATTTATCGAGTTCTTTCATGGACAGCTGCGTCCAAGTTGGGCGGCCATGATTGCACTGGCCACTTCGTTCTGTGATTTCCATGTCTCGCAATAAGCCGTTCATTTCCGCAATGGTCAACTGGCGGTTAGCACGCACCGAGCCATGGCATGCCATACTCGACAAGACTTCGTTTCTAAATTCGGTCATGTGACGAGAGCCACCGTGCTGACGGTAGTCCTCCAGCACTTTGACCACTAACGCTTCGCTATTGGCATTTCGCAACAGCACTGGCATTTGGCGAATCACTAACGTTTCAGGACCTAAGCGTTCTAATTTAAAGCCTAGCTTAATCAGGTCTTGTTCGTGCTGTTCGGCTTCATCGGCTTGCTCTTGGCTGACATGAATGGTTTCGGGCACCAACAAAGGCTGAGAGGTAATGCCCTGCTCATCATAGGCCGCTTTTAAACGCTCATAGGTGATGCGCTCGTGGGCGGCATGCATATCCACGACCACCATGCCGTGTTCATTTTGCGCAAGGATAAAAACCCCATGCAGCTGAGCAATGGCATAACCTAATGGTGGCACCACTTGTTCGCCATTATTACCCACCGACATGGTGGGCATAGCATTCATATTAGGTATTGGTTGGGACGATGCTGATCCGTTGCCTGGGGCAGATGAATGCAATTGCCCGTAACCTTGCATCTGTTCTTGCACCTGTCCTGGGGCGATGGTCTGAGGAGTGTAATGACTTTGCCAAGGGTTGCCCGTGGCTTGAGCTTGTTGCAAAGGCATGTTGTTTTGCCCAGCAAATTCACCCGCGGCAATGCCGCTCACCTGTGGCTGACTGTGTAGGCTCGCCTCAGGCTCTGGGGTTTCAGGGCGAACCGCACCCAGTGCTTTGTGCAACGAGCGGAACAAAAAGTCATGCACCAAGCGGCCATCACGGAAGCGCACTTCATGCTTGGTGGGATGCACGTTCACATCTACCAGCGCAGGGTCTAACTCTAGATATAAAACAAATGCACTGTGACGACCATGATACAAAACATCTTGATAGGCCTGACGAATGGCATGGGCCACCAGCTTATCGCGCACAATGCGGCCGTTCACAAAAAAATACTGCATATCCGCTTGGCTGCGACTAAAGGTCGGCAAACCTACCCAACCCCATAGTTTTAAGCCAGCGCCTTCCATATCAATGCTCACCGCTTCTTTCATGAACTGAGCGCTTAACAAACTGGCCACGCGTTTTTCACGGTCAAATTCAGAGGTACATGGGCGCAGGCTATGAATCACTTTTTGATTATGGCGCAACTGAAACGACACATCGTATCGGCTCAATGCCATGCGTTTCACCACTTCTTCTAAGTGGTTAAATTCGGTTTTTTCCGTTCTTAAAAACTTACGACGGGCAGGGGTATTGAAAAACAAGTCACGCATTTCAATGGTGGTGCCCACCGGGTGGGCGCAAGGTTTCACCTCGGTGGCCATGTCACGGCCTTCTGCTTGAACTTGCCACGCTTCATCACTTTCTTGCTCGTGGGAGCTTAAAACCAAGCGCGAAACCGAGGCGATGGAGGCCAGCGCTTCACCGCGAAAGCCAAGGCTTTGTACCGACTCAAGGTCATCAAGGTCTTTAATCTTACTGGTGGCATGACGACTTAGCGAAAGGGGCAAGTCACTTTTCTCAATACCAAAGCCATTATCACGAATACGAATTAGCTTAACGCCGCCTTGCTCAACATCCACTTCGATGCGATTAGCGCCGGCATCCAGACTGTTTTCAACTAATTCTTTCACCACGTTTGCAGGGCGCTCAACCACTTCACCAGCGGCGATTTGGTTGGCAAGACGAGGACTTAAAACTTCAATACGTTTCATGGCATTCTTTTCGATTGATAAATGCCTTCCTTAAGAGGAGGGCACTTTAATGACTTGGCCAACACGGATGATACTGGTTTTCAAACCATTCAACTGCTTAAGTGTTGCCATTGAGGTGGCATGGCGCTGTGCGATCACTGACAGGGTATCGCCCGGGGCAATCACGTATTCTTTTAAGCGATCACTGGTATCGCGAATACTCGCCAAATACGTGCCCGGTGGCGGAAACTGCATAAAGTAGCGTTTGATGCCTTGATGAATGGAGGAGGCCATTCGCCTTTGGTAAGACGACGTTTTTAATTTCTTCGCCTCTCCCGGGTTCGAGAGGAATCCGGTTTCGATTAACAATGATGGAATATCCGGCGACTTCAATACCGCAAAGCCCGCTTGCTCCACTCTGCGTTTATGCAATTTCGCCACGCCGCCCATACTATTGAGCACCATCTGGCCGAGCTCCAAGCTCACACTTAAACTGGCGGTCATGGATAGATCCAACAACACACCGGCTAATAAATCTTCTTTGTCATCCAAACTCACACCGCCCACGCCACCGATTAAATCCGATGAGTTTTCTTTGTCGGCCAACCAGCGAGCCGCTTCACTGGTGGCACCGCGCTGTGACAATGCAAACACCGAGCTACCACTGGCCCGAGAACTACTAAAGGCATCCGCATGAATCGAGATAAACAAATCCGCATTGGCCATGCGCGCTTTTTTTGTCCGATCGCGCAAACCTATGTAGTAGTCCCCCGTGCGCACTAAAACCGGTTTAAAGCCCGGTTCTTTTTCCAACAGTGCTTCTAATTTTTTCGCAATGGCCATCACGACTTTTTTCTCGTAAATCCCACCGTGGCCAATGGCGCCTGGGTCTTCCCCACCGTGGCCAGCATCAATTGCCACAATAATATCGCGACTAATGGCTTGAGCTTGTTTGGCATCTAATACCGGCTTGGAAATTTTCAGTGGCTTTAGTGCGTTATTCTTTGGTATCAAATCCACCACTAATCGGTGGCTGTATTGTTTGTTGGGGGGCAACGGAAAGCTCTTGGCATCGATGGCATCTCGCAAATCCAGCACAATGCGCAGATCTTTTTTATCACGCATACCCCAGCGAATCTTTTTAACCGGGCCAACACTGGTATCCAGATCTTTAAGTGAATCCAGCATCTTGCTGTTTTCAATATCAATAACCAAACGATTGGGAGAGCTCAAAGGAAAGATTTTATGTTCAGCTTCACTGTTTAAATCAAACACTAAGCGCGAACTATCCGGCGCGTGCCATAGCCTAACCCCTTGCACATCGGCAAGCGTTACAAGGGATAACGTCATTAATAAAACGGCTAATACGGTACGCACGCTACATCTTTTTATTTTAGTGAAATCCTATGCCCAAGCCTGAAGCTGGGCGCGTCCTTTATCGGTATGGCTAGAAAACGTCAGTTGACGGCCGTCTTGCCAAGGCTCAATGACGATATCCAGATCCGCCTCCGGCAAAACACCGGTGCCTTTCTCTGGCCATTCAATTAAGCAAATGGTGTCATTGGCAAAGTAATCACGTACCCCCATGAACTCTAATTCTTCAGGGTCCGCCAAACGATACAGATCAAAATGATACACCTTCAGGGTACCAAGCTCATACGGTTCTACCAAGGTGTAAGTGGGGCTTTTTACATTACCCGTATGCCCTAAACCCTGAATCAATCCACGACTTAGGGTGGTTTTACCCATACCTAGGTCACCTTGCAGGTGAATCACCAAGCCCGCCTGCAATTGAGGGGCATGTGTACTCGCCCATTGGAGCATGGCGCTTTCGTCAGCAAATTGTTGTACTAATTGATCCATTAATATCTCTGTAATCAGTCGTAAAATCTGTCAATTTAATAACTGGCGTAATTCAACTAGCAAATCACTGGCCAGTAAACTGCGTTGTCCTTGCTTGGCGCCTTCATCGGCCGCGGCACTGTGCAGGCACACGGCCGCGCTCACAATCTCATGCAAGGCGGTTGGCTGAGTCTTTAAGTACTGAGCCATTAAGCTTGCCGTCATACCCGTCAGTACATCCCCCATACCGCCACTGGCCATCCCCGGATTGCCATCGCCGCAAATACTCACCTTTTGATGATTACCAATCAGTGAACCCGCTCCTTTTAATACCACGTGAGAGCTAAATCGTTCACTCAATTGTTTTAGGGCCGTGAAACGGTCTTGAGCAATCATGCGTGTATCACAACCCAGCATGCGCGCCGCTTCACCTAGATGCGGTGTCATGACGCTCACTCTGCGCTCTAAGTTGTGTTGAATCTTACCCTGTGCAAGCAGGTTTAAAGCATCCGCATCCAACACCACAGGCCGCTCGCTTGCCATCACCTGTTGCAACATTTGCTGCCCCCAGCTGCCCTGGCCTAAGCCGGGACCAATGGCGATCACATCGGCCTTTTCAATTAAATTGACCAATTGCTGACCGCACTCAACGCCGTGAGCCATCACCTCTGGTTGGCGCGCTACGATGGCCGCCACATGCTGAGGTTGCGTTGCAACACTCACCAAGCCCGCTCCACTTCTGAGCGCTGCACTGGCGCTTAAGCTCACGGCACCGGCCATCCCCTGGTCACCACCAATGATGAGCACATGGCCAAAGTCCCCTTTGTGCACCGTTTTTTTACGAGGGTGAAACACTCGACTTTTACGCACGCTGTGCCAGTTTTGCAAATACACACTGGCAGCAAATCTGGCTTTTGCCGCCTTTGGAACACCTAAGTTGGCTAAGCGGACTTGGCCAACATAATCAGTCGCATCCCCTGTAAATAGGCCCTGCTTATTCAGTAGCATGGTCACAGTCACATCCGCACTTACCGCCACACCCGCCGCAAAACCGGTCGTGCTGTCTAGACCCGAAGGCACATCAACGGCCAATACGGGTAAACCGCTTTCATTGATCAGCTCAATCAGGTGAATGGCCGCCTCATTGGGCTCACCTTTAAACCCCGTACCCAATAGGGCATCAACGATGACACAATTAGGTTTAGACCAATTCACTTGATCGCTTCCAATCACGGTCAAACCCGCATTTACAGCGGCCTCAGCCGCTTGCTTGGCCTCGCCTTCTAGGCGATAAATCGCACCATCAAAGACCAGCTGCACATCGATGCCATGCTCTTGAGCGATCACGGCCATCTCAAAGCCATCACCGCCGTTATTGCCTTTACCACAGACAACAATCAACTCCTGAACATGGGGCCACTCACTGAGCAGTACCGCAAACGCCGATTGTGCCGCTTGCTGCATGAGTTCATAACCACTGATGCCTAAATCATCAATACAATGGCAATCCAATTGCTGGCACTGCTTGGATGTGTATAAAGGAATCCCCATATCCGCTTTCGAGCGCTGCGCTTTGTGTGTCGTCATCCGTGCCTGCCACCTATTAAAAACCCAAACGATTATACCTGCATCAGTCAAGTTCTCCATGATTCAAATGACACAAGCCCTTTGGGATAATTGACCCTGCCTGAAGTTTGGTATCCAATTGGGCCTTTGTGAAACATCAAGATACGACCAAACATGAAAGCGCTCCTCATTTTGTTAACACTCTTTGTCACCCAAACCAGCTGGGCGCTATCACTGACCGATGAATACCGTGAAGAAATCAAAAATTGTAAAGACTTGTTAGAGCAAATTGCTGAATCGAAATGCGGAAAAACCGCCCTTAGCCTACTGCAAAATGCCTATCTCAAAATAGGATTGAATATTTCGCGGCGCTCAATGAAGTTTGAGAATACTCGCTCACAAGAGAGTGAGTTTGAAATGGAAGGGGAATTCATGCCCTCCCCTTTATTATCCGTCAGCCTTGGCGACAGCTACTTTGGGCAATCTAATTTTGGCTATCAACTGGGGGGCACCTACTTTACAGATACCGCATTTAAACAGAAGGTATCGCGCGGCAGTGATAGCAAAACATTGGATTTATTGACCTACAGTAAAATGACCGTGTACGCGTTTTCTCCCACGCTTTTTTACACCTTCAGTCGAGAAGACGACACCCCTGACAATGCCTTTACGGCAGGTGTTGGCCTCAACGTCAGTTATTCCGAGCTAAAAGGCAGCGCCTATATCACAGACGATAAGAACAATGCCGCTTGCTATGATGCAGGCAGCCAAGTGATCGCCGGTATCGCCAACAAAGACACCCTGATCAAAGCCTGTGATTTCAAAGCCTATGACTCCAGTGGCTTAAGTCATGGCGTGCGCATCTATCTTGCTTATGAATATGAAAAATGGATCACCGAGATTGCCAGCAGCGTCTACACACAAGACATCGAAAACGGTTATGACTTCTCCACTTATGACCTCAGCTTCAGTGTGTCGCGCAAACTCAGCTTTTAAATCAGCCGCTGCATAGAGATAGCGCCTCAAGTGACGTAAAATCCGTCATTCACCCATTAGGTTTCCATCACCCATGATCACCCCAGAACAAAGCCAAGCGCTGGCCAACAACATCAAAACCTGGGGTGAAGAACTGGGCTTTGCCCAAGTGGCCATTACCGATGTGGACCTTCAAGCCCACGGTGAACGGCTAGTCGAGTGGTTAGAAAAAGGCTACCACGGCGAAATGGCCTACATGGCCGATCACGATGACATGCGCTATCGCCCGGAAAAACTGCACCCAGGCACCTTTCGTATTATCACGCTACGCATGGATTATATGGCCCCGGAAGTGGAGACCATTCGCGTACTCAACAACCCCAACCAAGCGTACATCAGCCGCTACGCATTAGGGCGCGATTACCACAAACTCATGCGCAAACGCATCACGCAGCTGGGTAAAAAAATCGAACAAGCCATTAGTGAGCTGGACCTTGCGCCCAACTTTCGTGCCTTTGTGGACAGTGCCCCAGTATTAGAACGTGGCTTAGCGCAAAAAGCAGGGATGGGGTGGATTGGTAAAAACGCCATGCTGATCAACCCAAAAGCGGGCAGCTATTTTTTTCTTGGAGAACTGTTCACCAACTTGCCTTTACCCCTAGATGAGCCTTACCGGGATATGAATTGCGGCAGCTGCACCGCCTGTATTACAGAATGCCCAACCGGGGCCATTGTGGACAACCACGTGGTAGATGGGCGCAAATGCATCTCGTATTTAACCATCGAACTGAAAACCGCCATCCCTGTAGAACTGCGCAGTAAAATGGGCAACCGCATTTTTGGTTGCGATGACTGCCAACTTTGTTGCCCGTGGAATAAGTTCACCAAGGCATCTAAGGAGCAAGACTTCACCCCCCGCCACAACCTAGACACCGCTACCTTACTTGAGTTATTTGCCTGGGACGAAGCCACGTTTTTAAGCAAAACCGAAGGCACGCCGATTCGCCGCGCTGGCCATGAACGCTGGATTCGTAATATTGCCGTGGCACTAGGTAATGCGCCACACTCACAAGAAATCATTATAGCTCTAAATGATAAAGCCTATTTTGACTCCCCATTAGTACAAGAACACGTGAACTGGGCACTGCAACAGCAGTTACAAAAGTCCTCGTAACCTGTCTTCCCTGCCCGACCCAATACGTCCAAAAGCCCCTTATATTGGCGATTTAAACAACACGGTGGTATGGTTTAACGCATATCATCATGTTTAGGTTGGCTTACAAGCCAAGCGCTGGGCTGAAATTCAATAATAATTAGACATCTAAATGTGTTTTAAACGAGTATAACTCGCTAGGCGTATTCGCCTACTGAATGACTCGTCATTTTTCAGCCCCACCTGAACTTAAGCAATAAAACGCCAAGGGCGATTCCATGAAGACAAAATTATCTATACAGCATGTGTATAAGATTTTTGGTAAACACCCTAAAAAAGCCATGCGTATGGTGGAACAGGGCAAAACAAAAGACCAAATATTCAGCGCCATCGGGCAAACTGTGGGCGTAAAAGATGCTTCTTTCGATATTTACGAGGGGGAGATCTTTGTCATTATGGGACTCTCTGGCTCGGGCAAATCCACCATGGTGCGCATGCTCAACCGACTCATTGAGCCCACCCGTGGTCAGATATTTTTAGATGACACCGACATCGCCTCACTCGATGAAGAAGCCCTGCGCCAAGTGCGCCTGCACAAAATTTCCATGGTTTTCCAATCCTTTGCGCTCATGCCCCATATTAGTGTGCGCGACAATGTGGCCTTTGGCTTAGATTTAGCCGGTGAAGTGGACCCACAAGAGCGTTTAGAGCGAGCCGATGCTGCCCTCGATCGCGTGGGCTTATTGCCTAATGCGGATTCGTACCCAAGCGAGCTGTCCGGTGGTATGCAGCAGCGAGTTGGCCTTGCCCGCGCCCTGTGCATCAACCCCGATGTTCTGTTAATGGATGAAGCCTTCAGCGCGCTTGATCCACTGATTCGAACCGAAATGCAAGATGAGCTGCTGCGCCTGCAAGCGGAAGACAAGCGTACTATTGTGTTTATCTCTCACGATTTAGACGAAGCCGTGCGCATCGGTGATCGCATCGCCATCATGCAAGGGGGCGAGGTGGTGCAAGTGGGCACCCCAGACGACATCATTAATAACCCGGCCAATGATTACGTGCGTTCATTCTTCCGCGGTGTGGACGTCAGCACAGTATTAAGTGCAAAAGATGTGGCCCGTCGTACTCAACAAACCCTCATTAAGAAAACCTCTGACACAGGCATCAGCACCAGCCTGCAGTTACTCAAAGATAACGACCGCGATTTTGGTTACGTGGTGGATGCCAGCAATCAGTTTATTGGTGTGGTCTCCACTGACTCGCTCAAACAAGCGAAGCAACAAGGTCATGCCATGGAAGCCGCCATTCTTAAAAAACCCCAAACCATTCTGGCTGACACGCCACTGGGTGAATTAATTTCTGATGTGGCCCAAGCACCTTGCTCCCCCCCTGTGGTCAATGAGCAAGGCAAGTTTTTAGGGGTCATCAGTAAGACCGTGTTACTGGAAGCGCTGGATCGTCAAACAGGAGAAACTCTATGAGCCAAGATAACCCATGGGGTACTCAAGATAATAATGACTCCGCCTACCTTGCGGATAAATCTAATGAGATCGCGCCCAGTTTTGATTGGAGTGAGCCGTTCAAAGTAGACGGCGGCATCATCCCGTTCAATGACATGGTCGATTCAACACTGGATGCTGTGGTGCCGTTTTTACGCCCGGTTTTTCAGGCCCTATCTCAGCCTATTGGCTGGATTCTAAATTCCATTGAAGCCTTTTTATTATGGGTACCAGCGCCCTTTATTATCGTGGCACTGGCATTACTGGCGTGGAAATTATCGACTCGCAATATCGCCATCGGTACCTTCTTAGGTTTACTTAGTATTGGGTTAATTGGCGCATGGGATGACGCCATGATCACCCTTTCATTGGTGATTACCTCGCTGTTCTTTTGCGTGGCCATTGGTTTGCCCATGGGGATCTGGCTGTCACGCTCGGATAAAGCGGTTTCGGTTGTGCGACCCATTTTAGATGCCATGCAAACCACCCCCGCATTTGTGTATTTGATTCCCATCGTCATGCTATTTAGCCCAGGCAAAGTAGCAGGGGTTATTGTGACGATTATTTTTGCGGTGCCGCCAATGATTCGTTTAACCAATTTAGGCATTCGCCAAGTCCCTGCGGATTTAATCGAAGCCGCTAAAGCATTTGGCACCAATCCAAAACAGTTGCTGTTCAAGGTGCAATTGCCCCTTGCCCTGCCCACCATCATGGCGGGGGTGAATCAAACCTTAATGCTTGCGCTTTCAATGGTGGTCATCGCCTCCATGATCGCGGTACCGGGTCTGGGCCTTATGGTCTTACAAGGGATCGGGCGAAACGACATTGGCATCGCCGCCGTAGGTGGCTTAGGCATTGTGGTGTTAGCGATTATTTTAGATCGCATCACACAACATATTGGCCGCGGCAAAAAATAACACTAATCACATTCAACCACACAGGAGTGAACCCATGAGAATGCTTAAAGCATTGTTAACGTTACCCATTTTAACCACCGCGCTATTAGCAGGCTGCTCAGACAGTGCGGATACTTCAACGGCCAGCGCCGATAAACCTGGCACGGGTGTGAGCGTGAAAAGTTTTCACAGCCCAATTGCTGAAGAAAAGTTCCAAACTCTGATTATCAACCGCGCATTAGAAGAACTGGGCTACGACACCCAGCCTATTTTAGAAGTGGAATATAACGCTGGTTACACCGCCATTGCACAAAATGATATTCAATGGGGTGCGGTTAGTTGGGACCCTTTGCATAATGATATGTTTAAAAATTCTGGTGGCGGCGACACCATCATTAAACTGGGCCAATACATCACTGGCGCAGCGCAGGGCTATTTAATGGATAAAGCCACCGCGGAAAAGTACAAGATCGACACCATTGATGATTTAAAAGATCCGAAACTGGCTAAATTATTTGATGCCACCGGTGACGGCAAAGCCGACCTAACGGGCTGCCAGCCAGGCTGGGGCTGTGAAGGCGTGATCAATCATCAGCTTGATGCTTTTGGTCTGCGCGATACCGTTAATCATGTGCAAGGCAGTTATGCCGCCATCATCTCTGACACCATTGCCCGCTATAAAGCTGGCCAGCCAATTGTGTATTACACTTGGACGCCTTACTGGGTATCCGGTGTATTGGTGCCCAATGAAGATGTGGTTTGGCTACAAGTACCGCGCTCTGAGCATCCACTGGGTACCGACACCCAATTACCAAATGGTGATAACTATGGCTTTAACGTCAACAGCGAACGTATTGTAGTCAATAAAGCCTTTGCCGATGCCAACCCAGCTGCGAAAAAGCTATTTGAAGTGGCCAAGCTCGATATCAACGCCATCTCTGCTCAAAACAAACTGATCTCAGAAGGTGAAAACACATCCGCGGACATTGAACGTCACACGACCAATTGGATTGCGAACAACCGCGAACTGTTTGATTCATGGTTAGCCGCTGCTAGACAAGCCGCCCTGTAATCAATGGCAACATACATTGAATTCAAGGAGCCGTAAGGCTCCTTTTTTTATGCATGACGCGGTATGATTTCAAAAATAATCTGAGACTCATAACATGGATGTTATCTGGCTAAATCTGTTTAGCACATCATCAATACAGTATTGGCTGGATATTTTTGCCATCTGTGGCGCCTGCCTTTTCTTAGATGCATTCATCATGTCCTTGCTCAAGGGCAAACATCGGGCTGAACGCAGCCATTACCTGTTAAGCATCATATCGGTTGTGTGTTACGTGGCATTGTTTCCACTGGACAGTGAGATTTTTCGTCACTATTGGATGCAAATTCTACTGGGGCTGTATCTGTATGATTTATGCATCATTGCCCGTGACTGGCGGCAACTTAAACCCAGCTATCGTACTTTTTATTCGGTTCACCATGGGGTCAGCTTAGGCTTATTTGTCATCTGGCATTTAAGTTTTGTGCCCTTTACCGATGCCATGGCCATTGGCGCATTACTTTGGGTAAGCAGTGATGTGTGGCGCTGGGCCGAACAGTTTTGGCGCTTAAGCGGCAAACACAGTTCAAATACATTACGCGATGGTGTTTATTATTTAGAGCGAGGACATCGAGTGTTTTCGTACGGTTTGTATTTATGGATACTGGATTTTGAATTCAAATACACCTCAGAAATCGTGTTATTCGCAAGTGGCATTTTAATGGACATCATTGACACCTATTTTCAACGACAAGCCAGGCGCGTGCATAAGATCAAACAAGCCCTGTCGCAACCTTCAGAGAAGATCCATCACGAAAGCAAAAAACAAAAAGCCGCTTAGCGGTTAATCTTGATACCACATAGACAGAGCCACTTGCTCCATGGCATACCACTGATCCCCTTGCGGCTTCCATTGGTCATAATTACGTGTTGCGGCCAGTAAAAAATCCATCAAACCCAAATGCTGCCTTAATACCCGTGCATGACGATGAGGCACCGTAGGGTGAAACAAACCACTAAAACTTAACAATTGTATGGGGCGTTTTTTTACCCAGTTCCACGACCCCATCTCTAAGGTTATGGGCAATAACGTTCGCCCCTGTTCTTGGCATTGTCGATGAAAATAATCCCATACATCACCATGACTTAAATACGCGGTGGATTGCGGCTCAAATAAATAATTATGGTTAGGGTAATTGCGTTCCCATAAAATCTTCAAAGCCATATACACGGGCACATCACTAATGGGCTGGCGGCGAAACGCATAGGGAATCCACAACTGGTCTTTAAAACCAAAACCGCTATGAATATCCAAGGCAATCACCGGTTTATCTTTTGAGGTAATTCGTTCAATCACTTGCTCAAGCACGGCAAACTCCGCTTGAACAGCCCCGCCTTGCTTGCCACGATACCAAGGTAGTTTTGCGCTGACACGCTGGCCGCCTAATAAAAATGGCACAGGGTCTTCGGCTTCAATGGGTGCGTGACGATTAATATCAATACCATTGGCATTGGCACGCGTGTTCAAATACATGCCAGCGGGGTTGACCATGGGTAAAATCACCAGCGCCACATCGGTTTCAAATTGGCTACGCCAAAGGCCATCCCAACGATAACGCTGTAATAACGATTGCAACCACGCTAATAAGGCTTGTGTGCCAATGCGCTCCACTCCGTGAATGGCCGCACTAATAAAGAAAGTCGTCTGACTGGTTTGCGGGCTACCTATGGTCAGCATAGGGATAGGCAGTTGAATATTATTAACAGGGATTTCAGCTAACAGTTCGACCTCAATCACGTCTTGGTTTTGGCTGATGATCTTATCTAGCTCAAGGTATTCAGGCACATAAGTTTTAAGCTGGCCTTTATGGCACTGCACAAATTCATGCAATAACTGCCCATCACTAAGTGTGGATTCTAGGTCGTTGGTTAGAGCAAATTGAGAGACAAACCCGAGTCTGTTGGTGTGGTCTTCAGCCGAGGGATTGGGCGTCACATTGACATCCATTTGGTTGTTCCTACACATCATGGTTAGGCCAATTGCTCAGCTAACCTCATACAAAAAGTGTAGCCAATACTAAAGCAGGCCAGTGGACATGTCCTGCCTGTCATAAAAATTTCACAAAGCAGGACTTAGCGCCTCAAACTGTTATCATGCCTCTCATTATTCATTAATCATCGAATCCATCATGACCAATATTGCTGTGTTTGTGGATGTGCAAAATATCTATTACACCACCCGCGACATGTATAAGCGCTCATTTAACTACAAAAAACTATGGGCCGATTTAAGCGAACAAGGCACCATCACGCACGCTTATGCCTATGCCATTGACCGCGGCATTGATAGCCAAATTAAATTTCAAGATGCACTGCGTAACATAGGTTTTGACGTCAAACTTAAACCTTTTATTCAACGCCGTGATGGCAGCGCAAAAGGGGACTGGGATGTGGGCATCACCATTGATGTCATGGAAGCGTCCCCAGAAGTAGATCAAGTGGTATTATTAAGTGGCGATGGGGATTTTGCCATCTTGCTCGAAAAAATCCGCAATAAATATAAAGTCAAAACCAAGGTCTATGGCGTGGAGTTTTTAACCGCCAATGGCTTAATTCAAAGTTGCGATGAGTTTGTGAATATAGAAAAAGACATGCTGCTTTAATCCTTTAAATAACCAATCCGTCTAAAACGCCCCTTAAGACATAATGCGCCACGCCGATAACTAATCCATCGGCAAAGGTGCTTTTATGAAAATCACTTCCTCCAATTTGGTCATGAACCAAAATACGCAAAAACAACAAACCGCTGCAAGAGCCATAGAGTCCAGCGTCACCGTTGGCAATGCCTCATCCAGTGGTTTAACGGCTTCTATAAAACAATCTCAACTTAATGAAGCATTAAGCTTAATTAGCAGTAACAGCATGAGTTTGATCAAAGATGCTGATGGCAACTTTCAGCTTGCACAAAGCACCTATGCCATTGAAGCCATTACTCGACTCGCCCTTGAAGAAGAGATCACCGTACGCGCCGTTACCGCCACTGGGCAAAATAATCCGTCAAATACAAACGCGGTAGGTATCACCATTAACCGTGTGTTTGCGTTTGAATCTAATACAGATATTCAAATGAACACCCTTGGCAGGGTCACCACAGAAGACGGCCGTGAAATTGATTTTTTATTAGAGCTTAATTATCAGCGTGACATGCAGGTTACTCAAACCAGCCAATTCAACGGTAACCGTAATTTAATTGACCCACTGGTGATTAATTTAACCGGTGGCCCCGCTGAATTAAGTGACCGCTATTTTGAGTTTGATTTAGACGGTGATGGTCATAACGAAAACCTACATCAAACCGCAGCCGGTACCGGTTTTTTAGTCTTTGATAAAAACGAAAACGGGATGATCGATGACGGCAGTGAAATGTTTGGCCCCCAAACCGGTTATGGCTTTGCAGAATTAAGTGCATACGATGAAGATGGCAACGGATGGATCGATGAAAACGACAGTATTTTTGCGCAACTTGCTTTCATGGATTTCAACGAAAGTGGCGAGCAACAATTACAAGACCTAAGCACAGTTGGTTTAGGGGCTATTGCACTGAAATCCATGGCCATGGATTTTGACCTTTATGACAGCCAAGGGAATTTTCAAGCGCAAGTGGCGCGCAGCGGTGTGGCACTAATGGAAAGTGGCGCCGCGGTGAGCATTCAAGAAATCTATTACCCTGGGCAAGCATTTGGACAAGGACGGTTAGAGCGCACCACTCAAATCGATAATGAAAATAACGGCACACTGGCACAAAATACTTCGCCATTAACTCAGTTTCAATTTAACAATGCCATCGTTAATGGCCGCGACGAAGAAACCCATGTGACACTTGAGTTGCCAACATATTCTAATAGAGTGGCATTTGACTCATACCAAGAAGTGGATTTTTCAACGGCACCAATTTCTACAAATGTAAACTCGAACCTAAATGCACACACATCACTGCAAGAAAAAGAGAACATAAACATCAGCCTTGTATCTTACCAAGCCATGCCTGAATCAATGAATGCTGATGAAAAACGTGCATCCATTCAAAATTACTTTCAAAACAAAATTGCCACAGAGTTTGAGTTTTTAACACCAAGCAATACCACTAATACTAACAACCTAAAACAAAATACGCTTACTGATAACCCGATTGCATCAAACAAACAAGGGCCATCTTTGTTTCAAAATGAAAGCCCTGAGGACAAAAAACTCGAGGATTTAAAATTACTGGTGGAAAATTTAAAGTTAATTCGTGAGCGGCAAATAAAAATGCAAGAGAACCTAGGCATTTACAAGACGGTCAGCCAGCTTAACAACACACCTTAAACCCTAATAATTGTAAAATTACGGTGCTACTACTTTTAAACGCACATCAATCACACTGCCAAGAATCGCGTGACACGCGCTAAAGCCTTTAAATGTATCGCCATTTAAACGCATATAAACGGTATTACCTATGTATTCTTCAGCTATGGTGATGTTTTGATTCAAGCCATATTCGTTTTCAAATTGGTCATACTCTAACAGCAACTCACCATCAGCTTCGGTGTACTTGCCATCATCATTTAAGTCTACTCTTGCGCTCCAACGAGTATCTTTAAATTCGGCATCAACAACCGTACCCGTAACAACTAATGAAAAAGGTGTGCCTGCTGTAACTTCAATGGGTTCAAAATCTGTGTAGTCATATTGGCTTGGATCAAATGCAATGACGTCACCATTAATGGCCACGCTATCAAACTGCCGTTTAATAGTAGATGTGAAGGGGCGACAATATTCATCGGTAATAGAGACATATCGAGAAAATGTATCGGTTACACCAAGATGATCCGTGACGGTTAATGTAGGTTGATATTCACCGCTGTTTGCATACTCATGATAAGGAGAAGCTTGTGTACTGGTCACACCGTCATCAAAATCCCAAAAGTATTCGGTCAGCACACGGTCGCTGTGTGTATCATCGGTAAACTGCACTCGTAATTTTTGCGCCTCAAATTCATAATGCGCCAAGGTATCTTCTTCGTTTAATTGAATTTTAACTGCGCGAAATGCATCCACAACATCGGCTGTAGAAAAGTCATTGCCTTGTGCCGTTTGATACACGCAGGTTACAGCCTGCATAAGTTCAGCATTGGGTTGCCAACATAATTGAGCGGATTTTAAAAATAAAGAAAATGCATTCTTGACACCCCACTTTTGCGTTAACACATAAAAAGGATACGTCATCATACCCATGCGCTTGTAATAATTAGTGCCGGCATCGGTATAATCGAAGTAACTCGCTATTGCGCCTTTTTCAGTTTCAATTTGGTTTAAAAAACGCTTTTGAGAAGCAAAATTTTCATCGCCCATCACCCAATTTAATTCACCATAAAGTTGGTAATGCGCCATCACCGAAGCCATATCGGAAAACGCCTCATGCAGCATTCGACCATCCATATGATAAGTCGTCTGGGGTGCAAACTTTAATGCCGTGTGTTGCTGCAATACGCCATGGGTGATTTCATGACTTACGGTATCTAAAGACGCTGAGCCATAAGCACGGAACATCACATCATTAAAATTTACATACGCCCCATCCCAATGGGCCCATAAATTAAAACTCATTAAACTGCCATAGTGTGCGCGAATACGGATTTTATCCATTGGGCGCATACCAAGTAATTCTTCATACATATCAAAGACCAGCGAGCCATAAAACATGGCATCATTAATCATGGAATAGGTATGAACGATGTCATTATCATATTGATCGTATGTCATCACTTTACGATGTTTATTCACCTGAGAGTCAGTGCAATCAAATTCAAAAGCAGGATATAACATGTCATCCACCACCACTATTAAACCGCTTTTATCGTTTAAATCTTCTTCAAAATTTGCGTCATGTACCAAAACATTACCGTTATCAAATACACAAAAATAATCACTGCCTTGCTTGCGCACGGATACCACTAACGCAGGCCGGTCATCGCCGTATACCCAATTTGAATAATAATTTCCACCAGGTCCATTCACATGAGCTAAATCAATAACAGACACTAACTGTGGTTGGCCTTTGTGCTTATCATCATCCAACCCGTGCAATTGTAAGGTTGCATCGTCATTGGGAATGTTTGTCGCAAAAGGAATCGTGATAGTTTGTAAGGAATTAGAATCGTTGACCATGGCACTAACAATCAGCTCATCAAGTGGCTGACCTTGGTTATTTAACCAGCGTGCTTCAAT
>JBNMQC010000025.1:0-24379 GCA_051277445.1 Bermanella sp.
AGTAGCGAAAGTGGGCGGCTGGGAGCTTAATTTAGAAACGGGCATCCTATATTGGACAGATGAAACTTATCGAATTCACGAAACCTCTCCCGATGAATTCAACCCAAGCGTGGATGCAGGGGTTAGCTATTTTCTGCCGGACTCTCGCGAACTCATATCTAAAGCACTAGAACAAGCAATTGATCATGGCGTCGGCTATGACCTTGAACTTGAAACCCTGACAACAAAGGGTAGAAAAATCGATGTGCGAACCACATGCATTGTGACTCAAAAAGATAATAAATCAGTTCGTTTAACAGGGATTTTTCAAGATATCAGCGAACAAAAATCCATTCAACGCAAGCTCGAAATGAGTAACAAAGACCTTGAGGAAGCGAATGCCGCACTGCAGTTGTCCGCTCATTATGACCCTTTAACGGGTCTACCAAACCGTATTTTACTTTCCGATCGCATGCAGCAAGCCATGACAAAATGTCTCAGACACAATCAATCTGTTGCGATTGCATTTATTGATCTGGACGGATTCAAAACGATCAATGATCAATATGGGCACAGCACAGGGGATGAGTTCTTACAAGTCATTGCCCATGAGCTGAAACTTTCTTTACGCGAAGGCGATACGTTAGCACGCTTTGGCGGTGATGAGTTTATCGCTGTTCTCGATGGGCTTCATGAAGCACAAGACAGCCATCCGATATTAGATCGACTACTGGAGTCTGCATCACAAAAGGCCATCATCAATGGGCACCCTCTTAAGGTTTCTGCCAGCATTGGCGTGACGTTTTTTCCTCAAAACAACAATAGCCCTGATCAATTATTAAGGCATGCGGATCAAGCCATGTATAAAGCCAAGCAGTTAGGGAAAAACCGCTGGTATACATTTGACATAGAAAAAGATGCAGCGACTAAACATAGACATGAAGAACTAGCACGCTTAAGAAAAGCACTTTTGGATGAAGAGTTCACTCTGTATTATCAACCAAAAATACATTTACTGACCCATGATATCGTCGGTGTGGAAGCATTAATCAGATGGAAGCATCCAGAATATGGCATTGTTCCGCCTGCTGACTTTCTGCCCGTCATCGAACAAGACCACTTAGGCATTGAAGTGGGTGAATGGGTCATAAGAACAGCATTGCAGCAATTAAAACAATGGCACGCTACCCCCATGGATGTTCCCATCAGTGTGAATATCAGCCCACTGCATTTGCAGCATCGAGATTTCATTAAACACTTAGAAAAGACACTCAGTGAGTTTCCTAGATTTAATGAGAACAGCTTAGAATTTGAAATACTCGAAAGCAGTGCTCTTAAAGACATCCATCATACATCCCGTGTCATTAAGGCATGTAATCGACTAGGTGTGACATTTTCCATTGATGATTTTGGAACGGGCTATTCTTCACTGACTTATCTAAAACAATTACCAGCAAAGTATTTGAAAATTGACCAGTCATTTGTCATTGATATGCTCACTGATACCAATAACCAAACAATCATTACAGGTATCATTGAACTTTCCAAAGCCTTTAACTTAAATGTTATCGCCGAAGGCGTCGAAACACCTATTCATGGTGAGCAATTATTATCACTGGGCTGCCACATTGCCCAAGGTTACGGTATTGCTCGACCCATGCCAGCCAAAGACTTTGAACAATGGGTCGCTCGTTGGAAACAAAACCCGCAGCTCGTGGATAGCAACAAAGGCTCTAATTAGAATTTTGCTCTACGTTTAATAGATCAAACAACACAAGACGTGTTAAATATTTGGTAAGGATAAAAAGGTTTTCAGTTTGAATCAATTAAGTCCCCACATAGGTAATTTTATTATCTGAGATTACGACTCTTAAGCCGTGCTCCACATCAAATGTGCACTCATATTCAAGCTGAATCTCATTGCCGTCTGAATCGGGGCCAATATAGATACCAGGATCGCTTACATAGCTCCACACATCCACACAATCTGTAATCATCGGCATGAGTTCATCTGCATAGCTACCTAGGGATTTTCGATAGCTCTTTGAAGAAGCTAGATAATATTCATACACAGCTTGCTCCACGGAAGGGAAAAGCATTGAGAGATTGTCTGCAAGCCAAGTCAGCTTAGCGACTTGTGGATCCGTCGGATTCTTGCTTTCACTGGCATCGATAAACAATAAAACATCATCGCCTAGCACAGGAAAACTCACTTCCCCTTCCCATGCTTCATCGTCATAACTTAATTGTTTCAATAGATTATTTATCATACGCATTCAACTCAAATATTAAACATGGCAGTCAACTAGACGGCCCTATTTTAGCCTTGTTACCTATTAAGCGCCATTTGCGATTACCATCTGATGAAAATCCGTATTGATTGCGTATTCCACTGTCAATTAGTCTTAAGTCACTTAATGCTTACTTATTCCAGTTTTAGTTTTGTTATCAAGAATGATGGCCGCTACCGACATAAAGACCACACACAGTGCGATAAACGCAGCCAGCTCTAACCCCAAAATAGTTTGACTTGTATTGCCTGACAATAATGAGCCACCATAACTGCCCTCAATGAAATGAGCAAACAAGACGCCACCCATCACACAGATAGACAACCCCGCCGCCAGCGACACCGCCTGTTTATACCACACAAGCCACAGAGCCATGATGCCTAGTGAGATATTAGTGGTGAGCTGCCAAACTTCATGAAGTCGTGCATGGGCAGGCCAGTTAGGGTTGAACACATGAGAATGATTAATCTCCAAATACGGAATCAACACCAAATACACAAACACACCGAGACTGATTAATATTTTTGCAATCATGTTTTTCTCCTAAACGGTTTTTAAGGCCAGCACATACAAAATAAAGGCAAGCAACGAGCTGATGCTTCGCACATGATTCCAGCGGGTCCACTCAACAACATAGTTGCGCCAAACCGTAGGCTGGTTATCAAAACTGGCACCCAGCAAACGATTATTCAACGGCACATTAAACAACACGGTACATAACAACATGCCTAAAATATAAACACCACCAGCCAGCATAATTAAACCCGCGCGCTCATCATCAAGGGCGAGAAACACCAGCACAACGGCCAATAAACTGGACCCAAAAAACACAGGCATAAACGCCGACTTAACAATCACCTTGTTAATGGCATTCATCGCCATCGCGGCACTCATGTCCGGTATGGTTTTAAGCGCCGCCATAATAAACACCGAAAATGCAAAATAAAGACCCGCCATTAAACCCGTGCTTATAACAGCAGCCCAAAGGGCTGCCTCGAATAAGGTAAACATAATTATCTCCTCACTGCTCAGTCAACGCTGAAGACGACGAAACATCCCATGCACCCGTGGCCGCGGTTTTTATCGCGTATTCACGAAACGATGTGGCCTTGCGCCCCAAGGCTTGTTCAACGCCACTCATTACACGGCTATTACGGCCATCCATCACCACGGTGAATAACTCATTCATTAACCACAGCACATCGTCTGGCAAACCTTGCTGGGCTAAACCGTCCAATAATTGTTGCGCCGTAATTGGTGCAAACGCAATGGGGCGACCAATCACCTCGGATAAAATAGCCACACACTCTTCAAAGGTTAAAAGCTCAGGGCCCGTCACTTCAAACACCTGATTATGCAATGACGCTTGTGTTAAACAGGCTGCCGCAACTTCGGCGATGTCGTCCACATCAATGAATGGCTCCGGAATGTGGCCAGCCGGTAAGGCCAATGTGCCGCTAAACAAACCATCAATCAAAAAACCTTCGCTGAAGTTTTGGGCAAACCAACTGGCGCGCACCACATTCCAAGTGAGGCCACTGTCCATCAACAGGCGCTCGGCATTTTGCGCGCCCTGCTCACCGCGCCCGGATAACAGCACAAGATGCTTGATGCCGGCCTGCTTGGCCACACGAATGAATTTGGCAATATCATCCATGGCTGCGGGCACCGCAAGGTCTGGCTGATACGTTACATAGGCCGCATCACAGCCTGTCATAACCTCTAACCAGCCCTCTGGATTGAGCCAATCAAAAGCCGGTGACGTTGAGCGCGAAACCACACGGGTCTCATGACCCGCTTGCTGCAACAGGGTATTCACACGGCTGCCGGTTTTACTGGTTTTACCAATGATTAAAGTAGGTTTTTTCATAATTGAGCTCGCTTTTGGATTAAAGAAAGAAACTTGCGTTTTCATCAATGGCTCTAGTATTCTTTAAATAAGCGAGATGATTAATTCCCTTTAGGCCATTAAAATTGATTATTCGTCCAAAACAACCCCCTTTGATGGAGCGTCATCATGTCGAACTCACCGGCTTTCCCCGAGGCCAATGACCCATTAGGGGAAATACTTCACCAGCTGCGCATTGATGGTAGCCTGTATTGCCGCTCTGAATTATCCGGGGATTGGTCGTTAAACATGCCTATATTGCCGGGCAAAATGATGTTTCATATTATTACCGCAGGCCAATGCTGGCTCAGCATCGCAGGAGAGCCAATACGCCTGCTTAAGCAAGGCAGCCTGGTATTAGTCCCCCACGGTTTAGGTCATGTGATCAGCAGTGACCCAAGCCTAAGCCCTACCCCTTTATTTGAATCCGGCGTTATACAAGTAAGCGAGCGCTACGAAACACTCAATATCACAGGTGACGGTGACACCACCGAACTTACCTGCGGCGTCATGGGCTTTGATCAATTTGCCGGTAAACAGCTCATGCAGCAACTGCCGCCCATGTTGATCGTGGAACCGGGGCAATACCACCAACAAGACTGGCTAAACAGCACCTTACAATTTATTGGCCAAGAAGCCCGCCAACTAAAACCCGGCGGCGAAACCATTATCACCCACCTAGGGGATATTTTAGTGATTCAGCTGATTCGGCATTGGATGGAACATTCGCCACAGGCCAGCGAAGGCTGGATAGGCGCCCTTCGTGATAAACACATTGGCATTGCTTTGCGCGCTATTCACCACCAACCCGAAAAAAAATGGACGGTGGATTCCCTCGCGCAAGAATGCGGTATGTCACGCTCGGGGTTTTCAGCGCACTTTAAACAATTATTAGGCGACAGCGTAAAAAGTTATTTAACCCAATGGCGCATGAACCTAGCGTATCAACGGTTAAAGCAACAACACGAACCGTTAATTAACTTGGCACAAGAACTGGGCTATGAATCGGAGGCGGCATTTTCGCGGGCGTTTAAACGCATTATGGGAATATCGCCGGGAAAGGTGAATGCTTAGGTTTTTATTTTAAGGCATAAAAAAAGGCACTGAGTGAGAGTGCCTTTTCGATTACAGTGCAATGGTTGGTGTATTTTTTATTTTGGGGTTTTAACGCCAATATTGTGGGGCGCTGAAAGCGTCCCAGTCCCGTAGGGACGTTCACCAATGCTTTGTTAGCTTGTGACCCATTTGAAAATAGCAACAAAGATTAGCATTGAAATAGACATTTGAGTTAGAACAAAAATAACTCTTAATGGATCGATAACTTTTATAGGATCACTAGAATCAAATATATTAGTAATAATATTTATAGATTCTGATGAGTCCGAAAAAGTGTATATACAATACTCATCATTGTCTCCCCATGGCTCCATAACGAAATAGATATCGCCCATGTATGTAAATTGGCAGAAAACTTCATCGTCCCAAAACCTAGGAGGTGCTGTTATCTCCAGTCCACTCTGTTTTCTAAGTAACCGAGCAACCCCTTTCCTTGTCCATTTATCATTCTTGAATGAATGGGATTTCATTTTTGAATAATCAGATTCTTCCATGCTCTACCTAGCTAACGCCCGCGTAATAGGCGCGAGCTTGCGAGCGTCCTAATTGACGCGTTTGTTAGCATTGAGTTCCAGCGCTGCGTCAATCGTTGCTTTTCTGGAAAACTCTGCCACTGAGTCTTCTTCAGAAACTACGTTTTCAACGACATCATATTCTACTAGCGAAAGCTTAAACTCAACTATTATTGGCTGAGTATTTAAGAATGGGACTATTAGTAACGCCCCTAGAAGAGCAAGCCCAAAAACTTTAAATAACTCGACCGTAGAATCCTTGAACTGTGAATTTATAGCTTCTTTTAGAAAGCCAGACATCCAAGGAATAATTAAAAAAAACAGCGAAAAATAGCCAAACGCTAATGAATACGCCAAGTAATCTAAGCTTGATATTGACCAAAATGTGCAAGCTAGAGATAAACCAAGTAATACGGAAAATGCAGGTGAACAAAAGTGTTCAATTTTGATCGATATATGCTCAACCACATCATGAGCATAAGCTTTAACTTTTGGGTATTTAATAGCGTGGTAGAACAATACAATTATAGCTTGTAGAAGGAAGATTGTACCGATTGTAGTCCAAGGAAGATGGTCATAGATAATGGCTGAGAAATAATCGCGATTTACTCTTTCTGGCAGCCAAGAAAAAGCTTCCATCAAAACCCCAGATGCGGCTGCCAAGGGAAAGAAAAACCGTAAGTCATCTTTGCCAATTTTGAGTTTTTCTAAGACTTCCAGTATCACTTAGTGCTCCATTCTTTAGATGCTAACGCCTATATAAACCGCTCACGAAGTGAGTCGGGCGGCCGTATGGCGCGAATTTAATATTTTTGTTAGCTGTCTACTCATTGGATTCAACAGAGTTCCAGCCATTACTTCCCTTAACAAATGTGGTGTGTCTATAAGTATATTTTTTGCAGCTATACCAATATCCCCACTTCACTTTTGCACTGTCACTACTTAAGTGGTCTATTTCTAGTACTGTAAAAGCATAACCTCGTGATTCTGTACCTTTAAGCACTATCCCAGTTTCACAACTTGTGCTCGACTCTGACAAAGGTAAAACAACGATACCGTCATAGCTGAATTTTGAAATAAAACTAGCGTCGAGATCAACACCATTTACACTAATGAATATATTTTAATATCACAGTCGAAGCACCTGCTTCTTTCTTCGATAGCATACTTCAATGCTGCCTCTATAAGTTGATTTTCATCATCCCCAGAAATCGGTGTTAACGAAGCACATGAGGCTAATAATATAATCAATGATGTCAGGATTATTCGCATATAGTTTTGACTGCTAACGCTCATGCTAAGCGGCGCAATTTATTGCGTCCATAGCTTGAGCGCATTGTTATGTGTTTAGTAACCATTGTAATGAAAGGTCAAACCCAAAACAGATACCGCAATGAATAAAGCGGATATCCTAATGACTATTTTAGTTGGAATAATTGTTCCGTGAACTGGGTTTCTATATTTACCCGTTAATCCAAAAGCTGTTTCTGTCTTACGTCTACCTTCAGGTGCGTTGAGAAAAAAATACCCAATACTACCTATTGCAATAGACATAACTAAGCAACCAAATATGCTAGACGCCTTTAAGTCATCAAGCATCAAAGCAAGATAAATAAAGAATCCAATACCTGGAATTAAACCAACTATCTTTCTCATATCAAATTCCAGTACACATAACGCCTGCCGCAGCCGCTGCAAAGACTGGCGGTTGTTTTGCGGCCTTTTACAAAACAAATGACAGTTTTTGCAGTCGGTTGCCGGCACTTGTTATGTTTTTGCCAGCCATTTATACATGACTAGTGCGTCTACGTAGCCCAACGTAGGGTGATTGAACGCTTTTGGTAAGTGGCCTACTGTCTCATAGCCCAACTTACCCCATAAACGAACAGCGCCTTCATTGCTTGAGGCGACAAAATTAAATTGCATGGCTTTGTACCCTAATTCAATGGCAACTTGTTGGGAATGCTCACACATTGAAGTGGCTAAACCTTTGCCTCTTGCAGCCGATGAAACCATATAGCCGCAATTACAAACATGACTTCCTGGACCTGCTTGATTGGTTTTAAGGTAATAAGTGCCAAGAATCTCCCCATCTTCTTCGAAAACGTAAACTTTTCTTGGCGCTTCTAACCAAATCTTTTCGGCTTGCTCGCTGGATGTAGTCGGATCATAGGCATATGTTTCTCCAGCAGAGACTATTTCACTGAAAATTGGCCAGATGTTTCCCCAATCTGATTTAGTTGCCTCTCTAATGTTCATAGCTCGATCTCTCTAAGAAAACATAACGCCGTTATAAATTGCCCGCATTGCGGAGCGGATTTTTGCGGTAAAGTGGCGTAGCCACCGCAAAAAGGAGCGTAGTAATGCGGGTCAATTTGATAACCTTGTTACATGCATGCCGCACTGTTTATTACCTTTGCACATGCTACAGGATTTACCTGCGCTATAAAATGCCCACCTTCTATTGGGATTTCACGGTAAGAAGCACATTTTGATGCCAAAGCCTTTACAGCACTGCTAGAAACAAGCCTATCTTTGCTAGGCCGAACGTATATCACTGGACATAGAATATCTAGGGTTGGCTTTTTAAGATGCGATATATTGCGTAGCCTTGACTTTAATTTGAGCTTATTCGCATTCCTAAGCGAGCTAAAAACCGAACCGACTAAAGATCTATCTCCAGAACGGTTAAAACCAACCAAATATAGCAATGACTCCGTTAAAACGTTTTGCGCAAGAAGGCTAACCGGAACAAACCTGGCAAATAGAGAAAGTAATGATGGCCGAGAGATAAAGCTCGCAAGAAATACGATGCCTTTCACGTTTCCTTTTAGAAGGTGATACAATTCATACGCGATCCTTCCTGAATACGATTCACCAACTATAAGTAATTCTTCGTTTTTATATTTCGACGCTAGTTCCTCCGCTTGTTCCTTATAAGTTAAGCCATAAATTAATTCGAACGAAACTAACTCGACCTCATGATCCTGAGGTAAGTTTTCAATTAAGTTTTCGAATAACAAACCCGTTCCATCTAGACCGGGTAGTAGCACAATTTTCATTTAAGCATGTAACATTTTATTAGTGTGCCGAGGTAGTTGAGCCCCACCACACTGTAAATTTATTGTGGCAAACCGCCACACCTACAACGAACAATTTACAACGTTTGACTACCAAAGCCAACCAGACTGCAACGCGACGCACCCACCTTATCTTTTTAAGCCACTGCACAACTAGATTTTTAAATCTTGGTACAACTCGCGCTGCACGGCTTATCGAATAATTTTTAAGCGCTGAAGCTAACAACAAGGAATTTGGCACAATGCCGCCCGTGCATCAGCGCGGCTACGATATCTTAATTACCAAATTTACAAAGATGGCACCGTACCTAAATATTTCTAATTATTTTTTCTACTGCACACTAACATTTTAATCGTGCGCATGCGCGTTTTTGCAGTTTCATTACTAAGGAGTGAATCGTCTGGAGGGTAAGCCGTTACTGGGCTGCAGGCCAAATTCCATTTCAGCTTCTCATGAAAAACGCGCATGCGCGGTATTACCCAAATTGCGAGTTCTCGCAATCTCGGCTTGTATTTTTATAAACCATTGATATTGCATGACTTTTTTCATGGTTCCAGTAAAAACACGCACTATTTTCTTATTTAGCAATAAAAACACGCATGTATTCATTGATTTATCAAAAATACACTGTTCATTTATACAGCTTATTTACTGCGGATAATATCACCTCTAAAAACCCTCTTTAAAACCACTTCCAACACACATTGAGAATGCGTATTTATAGATTCAAACAGAAAAGGCATACAACCAATAAATAAAATTCATCTAACAACATGAACGTTATACACGATATGATTTTACTGAGGTCTTTGATCTAGCAGAAGATAGAAATGGCGATCTTTTTTTAGCCCACGGGGCAAGTCTAGAGAAAATAGCCGGTGATCCATTTGAAAGCTTAGACTGATTAAATATCAATGGGACTCGCCCTATTACACCCATTCACCTTGATAGCTCAGCTAGTTTACACGTTAATTACCGTTACATTATGACACCTAGTGCTTTAGCCAAATTTAAATAATGGTTATAAAAAAGGCACGGTGTCGCCACCGTGCCAATCTCTGTCTAGGGCTTATTTTTATTGTTTGTTATTAATAAGGCGATGACGGTGAGTAGTAATTATTATTACGCCCATCGACCGAAATGGTGATCTCATTACCATTATGATTCAAAGTATTAAGATTAATGCTTTGACTCGGTAGCAGTTTAATACGATTTACATTGTCATAAATCACCGCTTGGCCGCACTGTCCTTGCGAAAGCTCTGTGGTATTGCCTTCATAGATTACATACACTTCATTACTACCAACCACCACGGAATCGCCATTAGCTTTGACAAAGAGTGCCGTACCTTCACTAGCAGCAATGACTTTATGGTCACTTGTCTGATTAGCTAAAAAAACAAGTGCACGGCCCATGCGATCACGTTGCTCAAAGTGGGTATCGGTTACAGTATCTGTCAGAACCGCCAGATTCAACATGCCATCGGAGAAGTTTAGTGTCTCATGACACAAGTCCGTTACCACTTCATCAGAAATAGCACCTAATATACCGTCTGGGTCGTAAACAGTTGATGACATAAGCGCCATACCAGCAGACGTACCACCAATCACACCACCTTTGTCGTATACATACTGCAGTGCACTTTGCAGTTTTGTACCCTCCCAAAAGTTCAGGTATTTTGATTGATTTCCGCCAGCAACAAAAACAAACTCAGCACTTTTAACTGCCCACTCAACATAATCGCTGTTCGCTTTGCTCACGCTATCCACTATAAGTGTGTTAACAGAGTCAGCAACCATACGATTAAGTAGGTAACTGTTATAACCATCACCTCCGGTTGTTCGCAATACAACAACGTCCACACCTGAACCCACATGATTTTTTACATTTTGAGAGAAAGCACTATCCACATCACTACCACCACCCATTAATAAAATAGCGCCATGATCCGCCGTTAAATTAACACAGGCATCAGTATCACTACCTGACAAGTACGTTTGTAAGCTAGCAGGTATGACTGGCGCGCCCCCATACTCACAACCTTCAACAGCGCCGCTCGGATCAGAGTCAGAAACCGCATCATCTTCGAGTGTATCGTTTAAGGATGTACTTTCATCGCTTGACGTTGAGCCACCCTCATTACAAGCGGTGATTAGGATACACAATACTATTAACACACTATGCTTAAATACGTCTGTCATAACTTACTTATCACCCACTTTAAAAACTCAATCATGATTTATATACTGCTTTTATTATACTCATAGTGATAAAGAAAACCGGGGGGTTAAATTTTCAAATATAAAGTGAGAAAAGATAATATTCTTAATAAAAAAATATAACGAAAAATATAAAGCAAAAAAGGCACTGTGTTTCCACAGTGCCAATCTCTATCTAGGGTTTATTTTTATTGTTTGTTATTAATAAGGCGATGACGGTGAGTAGTAATTATTATTACGACCATCAACTGAAATGGTAGTTTCATCACCATTGTGAATCATGGTATTCAAGTTAATACTTTGGCTTGGCAATAGCTTAATGCGATTTACATTGTCATAAATCACCGCTTGACCACAGCTGCCTTGATAAAGATCCGTCGTAGCACCTTCATAAAGCACATACACTTCGTTATCACCCACTGCAACCGAATCACCATTGGCTTTCACAAATAATGCAGTACCTTCACTGGCGGCAATCACCTTGTGGTTGCTTGGCTGATTCGCTAAGAACACCATGGCACGACCCATACGATCACGCTGTTGGAAGTGAGTATCGGTTACTGTGTTAGCTATCGCAGGAATATTAAGCATGCCCGCAGAGAAGTTTAGGGTCTCATGACACAGATCCGTGACGACTTCATCTGAGATGGCCCCTAGAATGCCGTCAGGGTCATATACCGTCGATGACATCATCGCCATACCCGCAGATGTACCACCAATCACACCACCTTTATCAAATACATGCTGCAAGGCGCTTTGCACCTTGGTGCCAGCCCAAAGGTTTAGGTATTCAGATTGATCACCACCTGAAACAAATACGAATTCAGCACTCTTAATAGCCCACTCAACATAATCGCTGTTCGCTTTTGAAACAGTATCAATGATCATGGTATTAACAGAATCGGCTGCCATGAGGCTGGATAAATACTCGTTATAGGCATCGGTACCTGATGTACGCAGTACAACAACGTCAGCACTTGAACCTACGTGGTTCTTAACATTTTGCGAGAAAGATGTGTCCACATCGGCACCACCGCCCATTAGCAATACTGCACCATTGCCTGCGGTTAAATTAGTGCATGCATCACCTGCATTACCTAATACATAACCTTTGAAGCCACCTGGGGTTGAAGGTGCTGGACCATAGTTACACGCCACAGGATCTGGATCAGGGTCAGGGTTACCACCGCCGCCATTACCTGATTCAGGGAAACCTACGGTTAAGTCATACCAGCCAGTACCGGCATAGCGACTTACTTTTACAAAATAGGTACCCGCGCTTGAAACAGAAACACTGCCGGTTTCAGGGACGTTGCTTGATGCGGCTCCACCAAGACGATTACCTGTTGCAGGGTAAACATCCCAGTCAAAGTCATCACGGCTATTGTGATCAAGAGTAATATTGATGCTGCCAGCTGCGGCAACCTCTATGCTGAACCAATCTACATCGCGGCGAGATGAAATATCACCTTGTAGCAACACCCCAGAGCAAAGGCCTGAAGTGGCTGTAGTGTCTGTATCATTGGAGGCGGTTTCATCCGTGGTACAAGCAAATGAAGCTGTGCTTGCCGCCATTATGGCTCCTGCCAGAGTTAATTTTGTTATCGTTTTCATAATTCCTCCAAAGGAATGCTTGCCGACATCAGGTCGCAAACATACGTCTGGGGTATTTGCACGGGGTGTGCCAAAGGCAGATATCGAAAACAGGCCACATTTCAGGATGATATTTACTAAAAAAACCAATAAAAAAATAATATTTCAAAAATGAAACTTTAATGAATTTTGTGTTACAACCGGTTGCACTGGGTTAACGCAACCGCATTTTATCCGTTACAAAATAGAGCACAGCGATTAATATTTTTTCGATTGAATCATCACATATCAATAACCCACTCACTATTTATATGACTATGCACTCTCATAATAAAAGTGGCGAAATCAGTCATAAATCCTGAATCTAGCTATAGGTTAGAACGCTGCATTGCCTTGCCCTGTAAGCTCCATGTGGATTTAACGCCTAAATCCGTTAACATACGCGCACGTTATTTAGGAAATATTCATGGATACCCAGATCGCTTCGCGCAAACGCCGTATTCTTGCACTACTTATAGATGTATGGTTTTTTGGCTACCTAACCTCCCTTTGCATGTATCTTGTCTTTTTTGTTTTCAAAACACCTTGGGACACACCCTTCATCCATAACAGCCTCAGCCTCCACTTTCTCATGTGGTGCTTAGGGTTTGGCATATTTACCAGTAAGGATGCAATCAAAGGCCTAGGGCTTGGTAAACTGGTAATGGGGATTCGAGTGATGGGCGACTCAAACAAGCCTGCACCACCCATACGTACATTTCTGCGTAATATATCGTTAATCATATGGCCTATTGAGGCATTAGCCATGATTCTCAACTCTCAAAAACGTCGTCTGGGAGACTATTTAGCAAACACACAAGTAAAGCGCGATCCAAATATTTCAGGGACACATCGAGGTTATGCTGCGCTATTTATAGTGTGTTTTTATTTATTTACTCCCAACTTGCCAGATATCGACTTTTCTGAGCAAGGCTTCATGGAGCTTTCACAATATTTGGTTAAACAGTCCCGCGCTTATGAACTGGCCGAACAATCGATTCAAGAGCAAGAAGCCATTGTTCAATTAATCGGTCCCATTCAGAGCATTCACGTCGACTCCCATAGCAATATCTCTGTTTATAACGATGATGGCGAAGCACAATTAATACTAGAGGTTCAAGGAGAGGATGCGAGTCTACCGGTTCTGGTTAAACTCAAACGAACAGCAGGTGAGTGGACACTCACGCAAATGGAATTTGAACAAACCCAAAACCTGCCTGTACCATAAGTAAATAAGACAAATAGATCGGGCGAAGTATTTAAATAAATGATCAAAAAAATGGGCCAATGGCCCATTTTTTATTTTAAAAGATTGGTTTGTAGCAAAGGCGAAACGTGAGGCTTGTATTGTGCGATTTCATCAACGGATAAACCCACCAACTCATAAGGAAATACCAGCCAGTCATCGGTTTCATGCAAACAGAAATCCGGTTTAATCTCAGTTTGATTCATACTGGGCTTTTGATACAGGGTGGCAATGCGAATGTCTGTTGGTAAATTACGCTTTAAATGTTTTTCTAAACGGCGCAAAACCGCTGAGATATTTTGCCCGGTACTGAACACATCATCCACAATCAGCAAGCCATCATCCGCGTTTAAATTCTCAACCAAGTATTGGGTGCCATGGACCCGAATATCGGAAGGATTATCCACCATATTTTGATAAGCAGGCTGGCCTTTATATGAGGTACGCAGGGAAATATGATCGGTTTTAACACCCAATGTTTGCAAACATTCTTGCACATAAATACCCACGGAGCTGCCACCACGCCACAAACCAACGATGAATGTAGGTCGAAATCCGCTTTCTAAGATTTGCACGCCTAAGCGAAAAGCATCTTGTATTAAGGTATCTTCATCTAAAAAACGCTTTTCCATCTTGCCTCCAGCGCTGACAAGTGATTGAATCAGCCTATAGTATAAAAATGACCGAACGGTCAGCTTTTAATTAGGCCATAGCCTAAATTGAATCACAATAGGCAGTTTAGTCACTAGTCTATGCTTTACACAGTAAGGCTTCACAAATAGGACACCCCATGAGTGAAAAACAATACTTAAGTGCACAAGGTTTACTAGAGGATTCGTTTGCTCTGGCCGCCCAAGTATTGGCTTCGGGTTTTCGCCCGACTTTCATGATTGCCGTGTGGCGAGGTGGTGCACCGGTAGGGATCGCGGTGCAGGAGTTTTTAGCCTATCACGGGGTTGAGACCGATAATATTGCCATTCGCACCTCCTCTTATGCCGCTGGCATCGACATGCAGTCAAGAGAAGTGAAAGTACACGGTTTAAACTATTTAATGAAAAACGTTCATCACGATGACAGCTTGCTGATCGTGGATGATGTATTTGATACGGGCCGCTCAATTGAAGCGATCATTGATGAACTACAACGCCGTACGCGTTTGAATATGCCAAAAGATGTGCGTGTGGCCGTGCCCTATTATAAGCCTTCGCGCAACAAAACAGGGCGTGTGCCGGACTACTACATTCACGAGACAGAAGCTTGGTTAAAGTACCCGCATTCTCTTGAGGGTCTCAGTAATGAAGAAATTGCTCAAGGCCGCCCTGAGCTTTACAGCATCATTAAAGATCACTTGCCTGAGTAATCATTCAAAGGGTTCTCAATACCCTTTTGAAACAATGCCTGCGTCTAAACAACTAATGCCTGAGCGTGCTTCTACATAGATGTCACGCCACTGCAGGCGGTCCGCCTCAATCATCACACCCAGCTCTGTATCTTCTGCTTCAGAGTTCAGCACACCCACAAGCTTGGCGGCTGAAATTTCTTGTGGACATTTAAAGTTGTAGCTTTCAACAAAGTCCTCCAATACCGATAACGCGACGTTATACTGCGATGCTAAGCTTTGCAGAGTTGCTTTATCTATTTCTGTTGGGTTTTGTGAGAACGCTTGCACACTTAGAAATAAGGATGATGTCAGTAAGAAATGTTTTAATTGTGGTTTCATGGTTATGTCCTTTTTGAAGACAGTAACCATGAAATATGTCAGTTATATGACAACTAGTTACCGATCTTGATTAACGTTTAAGATTTTACCAGCTTTTAAGTTAATATTTTGTGTCACACCTAACGCTGTCTCATGCAAACTGCTCACATAAAGCTTATCGCCAACCTCAAGTGCGCCCGTGGTTTGTCCATACATACCTAACGGATCCTGCAAATTAAAGACCACATCACCAGCATCGTTAATCGCTACAATATGACCAAAGCGTTGTGCTTGTGGACGCATAAAGGCCGGCAATCTTTGGGTCATTTTGCGAAGCGCAGGGGAATTAGACATCATATCGAGAGGCTTACTACGAGGGCTGACTAGCCCCAACCAGTACACCCCATGATTACCGCGGGCAATGTTATCAGGAAAACCGGGTAAGTTATCGATCACCACTTCTAACGTGCCACGGCGCTCACCATTTAAGGCAATACGCAGCACGCGATAACTTCCAGTTTCATTAAACAGTACGTATTGCTCGTCATGGCTCAAGGCCACACCGTTGGCAAAATTAATATCGTGAGCCAAGACCGTCGATGTTTTAGTGCTCGGGTTATATTCTATGATGCGCCCGTGACCACCGTGCTCATTAATATCGAGTAAACTGGCTTCATAAGTGCCATGGACGCTCGCATGGAATTTTGACGAAGCGTCGGAGAAGTAAATATTACCATTCGAGGCCACATCAACGTCATCGGCATAGTTAATGGCAACACCATCAACCGTATCAACCAGAGTGGTTACCGTCCCGGCAGGTGAAACACTCAACAACCCCTTGAAGGCATCGGCCACCAGCAGGTTGCCTTGTTGATCAAATTCAATACCCAAAGGTCGACCACCTGTGTTCACCCATAACTGAATCTGACCTTTTTCATCTAAGTATTTAATATCACCATTTAATAGCGAGAAATAAACCTGACCTTTTTGATCAACAGCAAGGTCCTCAGGACCGATATCTCCATTCAACTCAATACGATTAATTTGGCTTAATTGCTGGTTTTGAGAAAACGCTCCAGTGTAACCTTGGTTATCCGGTGCATCCCAGGCAATTGGGTCAATGGATACTGGCCAAAACACCAAATAAGCTGTCAGCACAACGACAACACCGGCAATTATTTTCTTCATCAGGTTGATCCTTCAATTTATTATTGTGCTCACAAGGTAACACTTTTTACACATAAAAAAAGCGCTGAATGAAGAAACGGGCAATCTCCAAGCAGCGCTTTTAAACAGTCATGAAATTAAGCTCAACACTCAATATGCAATTTTTTAAAATATCAAAATTTGCATGCGTATTTTCATAATTTATTGACCATTAGGCCAACAAATATCCACCATCTACATTAATGCACGAACCTGTTGTATAGCTTGAAGCATCACTGGCTAAATACAATACGGTTCCGGCCATTTCATCTGGCTCGGCAATACGATTCATAGGGATATGCTCAAGTGCTTTTTCTAAAATAGCCGGGTTCTTAACTAGGGTTGCGGCGAATTTAGTATCTGTAGCACCTGGTAATAACGCATTCACGCGAATACCCATTTGTGCGCATTCTTTTGCAAACGCTTTCGTCATAGAGATCACAGAAGCTTTCGTAATACTATAAATCCCCTGAAGCGACCCAGGAATAACACCATTTACAGACGCTACATTAATAATGCTGCCACCACCATTGGCTTTCATTAATTTACCACCTTCAACGCACATGAAGAAATAACCACGAATGTTTACATCAACGGTTTTTTGGAAGGCAGTGAGATCTGTATCTAAAATGTGGCCAAAGTAAGGGTTCGCGGCAGCATTATTTACTAAAATATCCAGCTTGCCATGCTCAGCTTTGATTTGTTCAAAGGTAGCGGCGATTTGTTCCATCTCACCAATGTGACAAGCAATGGCTTGCGCACTGTGACCCGCCTGCTTGATTTCATCAACCACGCGCTGGCAGCCATCGATTTTACGGCTTGAAACAATCACATGGGCACCTTGTTCGGCCAGCAGTTTTGCAATGCTTTCACCAATACCACGACTGGCGCCCGTTACAAGGGCCACTTTACCGGTTAAATTGAAAAGTTCTGTAGACATACTGTTCTCCTTATTTTTATTTAGCGATACGTTACTTTGGTATCGGACAAAGATAAATGCTGAAAATTATTAAAGTAGGACAGATTCAAATCCCCTACTTCGTTAAACACCAAGCGTGTAATAGCGGTATTGGCCATCATTTCGTTTAATTCGAATGCTTTGATTGGGCTGATATCAAGTACCTGTTGCAAACACATAGAAATAGCACCTGCCGAGCTCACCACGACAATGCATTCTTGTCGATTTGCATTTTTAATAATGCCATCAACTGCATGATTCACACGCTGGTTAAACGATTCAAAGGTTTCACTATACTCAGTAGAGTGATCCCCAAGCCATTGCATCACGGCTTTACGATATAGCTTATGAAAGACTTTCTCGGGCTCTTTTTGTGACAAAATGTGCTTAGTCATGAATTCACGGTTTTTGAAATCAGGGTTAAACACTTCGAGCACATTTTCATGATCAAATTCATTGAAATCAGGGTTCACCTGAACAGGCAAACCCAACTTAACATCACATGCCGTTTCATAGCCTGCCAACATGTGATCCATGGTTTGCTGCTGCCGATTAAGCGAGCCACACATCAATTGAGTGGGTTTAACCAACTTGGCTAAGGCTTGCCCAAGCTTTTGTGCCTGGGCGGCACCGAGTTCAGATAATGCATCGTAATTCTCTTTGCCAAAACTGGCCTGCCCGTGGCGAATTAAATATAACTCGGCCACGTGTCTACCCTTCGCCTTTAATTAAACGCAAGCAACGTGTCTCAAGATAACGCGCAGCATGAGCAAAACCCGCAAAACGCTTATCTTGAGTTTGACCGTGATAATAGCGGTAATAAATCTGTTGAATAATGACCGCCAAACGGAACAAGCCATACACTTCATAAAACACAAAGGAATCCAACGAACGGCCGGTTTTTTCTAGGTAGTACGCCACCACTTCATCACGGGTCAACATGCCCGCTAAATGCGTTGGCTGACGGCGCATCATTTGAAACTGAGGTTCATCATCCGCTTCTACCCAGTATGCCAAGCTGTTGCCAAGATCCATTAATGGGTCACCAATGGTGGCCATTTCCCAATCCAGTACACCAATGACATTCAATGGGTTATGCGTTTCAAGCACGACATTATCTAGGCGGAAGTCATTGTGAATTAGGCACTGCCCCGCATCCTCGGGCATATTGGCTTTCAGCCAATCCATCACCACTTTAAAGTCGGTTGCATCATCGGTTTTGGCTTTCACATAACGGTCACTCCAACCATTAATTTGACGTGCCACATACCCTTCTCCTTTCCCTAGTTTATCCAAACCGGTTTTTTTAATGTCCACCTGATGCAATTCAATTAACTTATCAATCACATTGATGCATAAGCTACGGGTATCGGCTTCACTGATTTGTAACTCTTTCGGCATATTTTGACGAGGGATAATACCGGTGAGTTTTTCCATGATATAAAAATCACACCCCAGCACAGAGTGATCATCACACTTAGCAATGATATTCGGCACGTACTGATAAACTGGTTTTAAGGCATCAATAATATTCGCCTCACGCAGCATGTCGTGAGCGCTTTTTGCAATTTTGCCAAAGGGCGGGCGACGTAAGATATATTCTTGGCCACCAATGGCAAGTTGATAGGTTAAATTACTGGCACCACCAGGAAACTGGGTGATGTCCAATTCACCCTCTGCATTTTCAATATGCTGTGTTAAAAATTGTTTCACCGCTGCGTTATCTAACTCTTCGCCTTGGCGGATGGAGCCCGCTTGATCTTCTAGACTCATGCTGTTTTCTCCGTCATTTTTTTATGCATTTTTTCGCCAGTTTTCTTCATTTGTTTCATATAAAAACGCGGAAGAAAGCGCTTTAATCGCCAAAACATGTTTTCACGAGCATGCGTTAGAATATGAAACTTGCCCGCTAGTGATTCTTCAAACACTTTTGCCGCAATGTCATCCGCAGTAATGTTGGAGTTCTCCATCAAGCGATTGGCAACCTTAATACCACCCGCATGGGTTGCACGCATATTTTTTGTAAGATTGGTTTGAAAAAACGCAGGGCACAAAACCGAAACCTTAATATTATAGCTTTCAAGTTCCGCACATAAGGTTTCGCTCAAGGCAACCACGGCCGCTTTCGATACGTTATAAGCAGACATGCCCGGCACATGAATTAAACCTGCCATAGAAGCCACATTGATAAGATAGCCGCCATGTTTTTTCAGCATTGGCGTGAAGTAATAACACCCTTTTACAACGCCCATCAAATTCACATCAATGGTCCACTGGAAATCTTTCAGCGGTAAATCATCAATATCACCGCTTGAGGCCACACCTGCATTATTGATGAGGGCGTCTACGCCTTTCCAACGTGCGGCAACGGTATTGTATAGATCTTGCCATTGCGCTTCGCTGGTCACATCGAGCGGATGAAAAAAACAATCAGAGCCATGGGCAGAAGCAAGCTGTTGCGCTAATGCTTGTCCCGCTTCTTCTTGAATATCGGCCACACACACAGCCCAACCTTGCTTAGCATAATGCTTAGCAAGGGCTTCACCTAATCCACTGGCCGCACCAGTGATAACGATCTTTTTCATGATGCACCTTTTATTATTTTGATTGGTTTTTAATCGCTTGAGCGTATTTTTTCATTTCCCATTTTGCCACCATGCCGCGATGCACTTCATCTGGGCCATCGGCCAAACGTAAGCAACGGGCATACGCAAAAATACCCGTTAACAAGTACTCATCACTGACGCCGGCACCACCATGCATTTGGATCGCTTGATCCGCAATGGTTTGCAGCATGTTAGGCACCACCACTTTAATCTGTGACACTTCGCTGAGCGCGCCTATTACCCCCTTGGTGTCCAGTAACCAAGCACACTTTAGCGTCAACAAGCGGGCTTGTTCAATGGCCATACGCGCGTTTGCAACGATGTCGCGATTTCCACCTAAATTAATAATGGGCTTACCAAACGCTTCACGTGAGATACCGCGGTTAATCATTAATTCTAATGTGCGCTCCGCAGCGCCAATCGCACGCATGCAGTGATGCACGCGACCGGGCCCTAAACGGCCTTGGGCAATTTCAAAGCCTGCACCTGGGCCTTTGATGATGGCACTTTTTGGTAAGCGCACATTATCAAAGCTTACTTCACCATGACCGTAAGGCTCATCGTATTCACCAAACACTGGCAACATGCGCTCAATTTTAACGCCAGCTGAATCAACCGGTACTAAAACCATCGAATGCTGAGCATGCTTTGGCGCATCAGAATTCGTCAGGCCCATAAAAATAAGAACCTTACAATCGGGATGGCCAATACCGGTACTCCACCACTTACGACCATTGAGCACGACTTCATCGCCATCAATGATGGCCGTGGCGGCCATATTAGTTGCATCGCTTGAGGCCACATCAGGCTCTGTCATACAAAACGCACTGCGAATCTTGCCTTCAAGTAAGGGCAGCAACCACTGTTGCTTTTGCTCTTCAGAACCATAATGAACCAATACCTCCATGTTGCCGGTATCCGGTGCATTACAGTTAAAAATTTCTGGTGCAATGAAACTGCGACCCATCTGCTCGGCCATTAATGCGTAATCGCTATTACAGACCCCTGCGCCGTATTCACTTTTTGGTAAGAATAGATTCCACAAGCCTTGCGCTTTCGCCTTGGCTTTCAGTTCTTCAATAATGGGTAAAACCACCCAGCGATTCTCAAGGGCTCTTAGCTCTTCGTAGTAAGCATCTTGAATTGGAATGATTTCGTTGTTTACAAAATCTGTTACCTTTTTAAGAAGCTCAGCCCCTTGTGGGGATGGGTTAAAGTCCATTACGCGGTCCTTATTCGGCTCGTTTATATACCCCTACAGTAAAACCCTATCATCTATAAATCTAATGAATATTTTGAATTTTTATTTATTAATGTTATTAATAGTAAAAATCAGCCATAACACATGGGACTGGCAGTCAAAATCTGCCAATTGAAGAATGAAAATTGATCTAAATTTATTCACCGTTTTTGAAGCCATTTATAGCGAAGGCAGCCTAACCCGCGCCGCAGCTCGCTTAAACCTAACCCAGCCTGCTATTAGCCATGCTTTAGGTCGCCTGCGTGATCGCCTAGACGACCCGCTTTTTATCCGTCACGGCCATAAAATGCGCCCCACGCCATTGGCGCAAAATCTACTTCCAGAGATTCAGAATGCTTTGGCGCAACTTAACCAGGCCATGCAGCACGCCCACGGCTTTGACCCCGCTCAAGCAAACAAAACGTTCACCCTCGCCATGCGTGATGTCATTGAGGCCACGCTATTGCCACCATTGGTGAAAGCGCTTAACGATATTGGCCCCAATATATCAGTCGCCAGCGTCACAATGGAACGCAAAAGCTTGGATGCTAAATTGGCCAGTGGTGAGTGGGATTTTGCATTAGATGTGCTCAGACCCAGCCCAGCCAGTATCAAGCAACAGAAGTTAATCGAAGATGAGTTAGTGGTCTTGCGACGAGCCAACGGCAATCACAACGGAAAAATGAGCCAAGATGAATACCTCGACGCGCAACACATTGTGGTGAGTTCTCGTCCATCAGGCCCAAGCTTGGTGGATTACGCCCTTAGCGCCCTGGGTCTAAAGCGCAACATTGCTTTACGTTGCCAGCACTACTTCGCCGCTTCGCAAGTGGTGGCCAGCAGCGATTTGTGGCTGACGATGCCAAAGCGCTATGGCAAATTACTGGCTGAACGCTTCAATGATATCGAATTGATTGACCTTCCGTTTGCAACCAGTAGCGTGGATGTTTATTTGTATTGGCACGCAACACATGACAATGACGCCAGCAGTAAATGGTTTAGAGCGTTTTTACAAAATATTGAGCTTTCGTAAATGACAAAAAGTGAAAGCAGAGATGAGCGGATGGTTTAATCCTAACCTTCCGCTTCATTATGTTTTGCACGCAGTGCATTGGGGGTATCATCAAACCATCGGTGACACGCTCGATAAAACGTAGATGACTCCGAAAACCCTAACTCCATAGCCACCTCTTTTAAACTTTTGCGCGTATGGAAAATAAGCTCCTTTGCTTTTTGCTTCCGCTGTTCATCTAAAATATCCAAGAAACTGGTGCCTTCCTCTTGTAAGCGACGCTGCAAGGTTCTTGTGCTGACATTTAATTTATCGGCAACCTGTTCTCTTGAAAGTTGAAAGTGGGCACTGGCCACAATGCAGTGAATGACTTTTGCACGCCAGCTGGTGTTGCCGTGGGCAGCAAGCATCTGATCAGCGTGAGCTTTATGCAATGCATGCAAGCCAGCATCGCTCTCTTTTAGTGGGCGCTGCAAGAATGCCTTTGGAAATTGAATCGCTGTATAAGGTTGATTAAATTTAGGCACCACGGAGAACACCGATTGGTAAAAAGAAATATCAGACGCCCCACCATGGGGAAACATGACCTTCAGTGGCACCATTGAATCATCCCCCAGCAACCAGCGGCTAAACTCCAGCAATAAGGCCATAATGGATTCATGCTGATGCCGACTAAACGGCTTCTTATCTGGCTGAGGCGTATAGCGAATCCAAACATTGTCTTGCTCATAAGACATACTCAGCTCACCACCTTCACTGATCAGTGGCATGTACGCCCTAAAGTTTTCATAGGCTTGCAGTAAGTTAACACTGGTCATGGCCACATAACCTACCGCATGGAAATAGGAGGGGCGTACACGCTGCCCCATCAGCAAACCAAAAAAGTCATGGCCACTTTTTTCTTCGGCCTTAGCCCAAATATCTTGGGTCTGGTCCAAGCTTAAGTAAGCCGGCTGATTGGCATCTAAGTCCAGTGTTAAATGCAGCTCTTTGAGTATGGCATCCGGTTCAACACCTAACGATTGCGCTGCCGCCAAGATGGCTTTCACCCAGTGGATCGAGACACGCTTATGATCTGAATTCATGTTTTAGCAGGCTTTTTTATCATTATTTTATGCAATTAAGGCCTAATTGGCCTGTAAGGTCAATCACATAGACTCATAACAGCAGTGAATATCTGCCTAATCTTGTTACTGTATAAAGCTGCCAAAATCATAACAACAGGCATATTTAGGAGGCTCATTATGGCGAGAAGCATTCAACAATGGCTAGACGAGTACGGTGCTAGCCATCAAAACAAAACCAATAAACGCATCCACTGGTTTTGTGTACCGCAAATATTTTGGACCGTTATGGCGGCGATTTATGTTATTCCGGTACCTACGGCGATGGCTGACATCAGTCCACACTTGAACTGGGCCAGCCTGTTATCTGTGGCAGCCATTTTATTTTACGTGCGACTGTCCCTGCCTTTAGCCATTGGCATGGCGGTATTCACTGGGATTTGCTATGCCACGGTACTGGCATTTGATGCGGCGTTTCCTGGTTACTTATTATGGTTCGCAGGCATTTGGTTTGTTGCTTTATGGGCTTTGCAGTTTTATGGCCATGAAGTAGAAGGTAAAAAACCTTCATTTTTCAAAGATGTGCAATTTCTGATGATTGGCCCTGCTTGGTTAATGTCGTTTATTTAT
>JBNMQC010000026.1:0-24353 GCA_051277445.1 Bermanella sp.
GTTTATAGTATCTAGTACTTTAAAAAAGCCCGGTGGCAAGCCTCTTGCCCAATCGATGTTACTAGGTTCCCCAAGAGCAGCAACATAATTAGGCGTTGAAAACCTTCCGATATAAACAGTATTTAGTTCCTTATATAATTCAACATAATCAATATCTTGTATATTTGTTTCAACTGATATATCCCTTGGTGCATGGGAACAATCTTCATCCCAATTTCGGATTAATTTCCCCCTAGCATCATCATATATCGACCAGTTGCCATCATAATGTGATGAGTAGCTATTTTCAGCTGTTCCGAAAACGGTTCGTGTTTCAGTTTTGACTGAAAAACCTAAATCACCTAACAAACCAACGAGTTCATTATCGGTCTCACCATTGATATCAGAGCTTTCTTCAGATTCAGTTTGAATATCAGGGCAGTCAGAGCTTATCACTAGATCGATGAATATAGGCTCATCAATAGTGTCATCAATGACATCTTCTACCTCATCAGAATCGTCAACATATCGAATCTCATCAATCGTCATCTGAAGGTCAACATCAATGGTTATACCAGCCGAGAATACCTGTGAAGAAAACACCAGTAAAAGAAGCGAACGCAGCAACATGAAATAGTCCTTTATATTTTATTATTTTTATAAGTTTATTTTTTTGAAGTTTTTATTAATTATTCATCGTCAAACTCACGCCCTTCATAAAATCCTGGGGCGAGATTCTCAAAGCGGGTGTATTTACCAATAAACGCTAACCGATCGGTACCGATTTCACCGTTACGGTGCTTACCGATAATGATTTCACCAATGCCTTTATCTGGGGAGTCTTCGTTATACACCTCATCACGATAGATAAACGCGATGATATCCGCGTCCTGCTCGATGGCCCCCGATTCACGTAAGTCTGACATCACTGGGCGCTTATTTGGGCGTTGCTCCAATGAGCGGTTTAACTGAGACAAGGCCACCACTGGGCAACCGAATTCTTTCGCAATGGCTTTTAATGAGCGCGAAATTTCAGAGATTTCTTGTGTACGTCCTTCACTCTTACCAGCTACGGTCATTAACTGAAGGTAATCGACCATAACTAGGCCAAGATCGTTATTATTTTCGCGATATACACGACGACAGCGGGCACGCATTTCTTGCGGCGTGAGTGCCGCTGTATCATCAATATAAAGTGGCTTGTCTTTAAGCATATTGAATGCCGAGGTCAGCTTTGGCCAATCTTCTTCATCCAGTTTACCGCTTCTTAATTTATTCGAGGGAATACGACCAACCGATGAATACATGCGCATTAAGATGGCTTCTTTGGGCATCTCCATACTGAATACCAATACAGGGCGACCAGTTTCCAGTAATGCGTTTTCACATAGGTTCATGGCAAAGGTGGTTTTACCCATGGAAGGACGACCCGCCACAATCACCAAGTCAGCGGTTTGGAAACCGTTGGTCCGCTTATCTAAATCGGTGAAGCCTGTGGTTAAGCCAGTTAGGCCGTCTTCCATGTTGAAAAGCTCTTCAATCTTTTCAAGGGTGCGGGACATAATCGGGTTAACGTGTTCAGGGCCGGAATCTTTTTTGCCGCCCCCTTCTGCCACTTCGGCAATGCGTTTTTCAGCATCACTGATCAAGCTCAATGGGTCTTGCCCTTTATTGCTGTAAGCACTGCCGGCAATATCCGTCGCCGCTTCAGCTAAACGGCGCAGTAAGGCTTTTTCTTTTACGATATCGGCGTAGGCGGCGATGTTGGCAGCAGAAGGCGTGCGTTCAACTAGGTCAGATAAATAATCTAAGCCACCAATGTTATCGAGCTCTTCTAGGCCTTCTAGTTCATCGCTTAACGTTAATACATCGAAAGGTTTTTCTTTTTCGGCAAGCGTACAAATCACCTGATAAATCAGACGGTGACTGTGTCGATAAAAATCATCCGTTTGCAGGCGCTCGGATACCACTTCAAACGCGCGGTTATCGAGCATCAAGCCGCCAATCACCGATTGCTCCGCATCTACAGAGTTGGGTGGCATTTTTATATTTTCGACTTGCTGATCCATTGATTAAAAAACAACCGACATTTAAAGGAAATTTAGCCGCTTAGTTTGCCCTTTTATGCAAATAAGCTCAATGGCTGAATCGGCACTACGCTGCCGCTGGCTGAATATTTTGGAAAGACGCAGGCATAAAAAAACCCCGAGTATTTAGATCGGGGTTTTCAACGTAAGCGGAATTACTTAAACGGGAAGCCTCCGCCACCCATTCCGCCCATAGGGGGCATGCCGCCGCCAGGACCACCAGGGCCGCCCATTCCTTTCATCGCGCTCATCATTTTGCGCATACCGCCCTTACCCGTCATTTTTTTCATGACCTTTTGCATTTGTTTGTGCTGTTTAAGTACCCGATTGATGGTTTGAATGTCAGTACCGGAACCCGCTGCAATACGCTTTTTACGAGAGCCGTTAATCTTATCTGGGAAGTGGCGTTCTAGAGGCGTCATGGAGTTGATCACCGCTTCGGTTTGCGACAATTGCTTTTCAGCCACATCCATTTGACCAGCGGCTTGCCCCATATTCCCCATGCCAGGCAACTTATCCATCATGCCCATCAAGCCACCCATGTTCTTCATTTGAAGCAACTGGTCGCGGAAGTCTTCTAGATCGAAGCCTTTGCCTTTTTTGATCTTTTTCGCCAGCTTATCGGCTTTTTCTTTATCGATTTTGCGTTCAGCTTCTTCGATCAGGGTCATCACATCACCCATATCTAGAATACGCGACGCCACACGATCAGGGTGGAATGGCTCTAATGCCTCAATTTTCTCACCCATACCCATGAATTTAATGGGCTTACCTGTAATTTGACGTACCGATAAAGCCGCACCACCACGGGCATCACCATCTGCCTTGGTTAACACGACGCCTGTTAAAGGTAAGGCTTCGTTAAAGGCTTTGGCCGTGTTAGCGGCATCTTGACCGGTCATGGCGTCGACCACGAACAGGGTCTCCACAGGGTCAATGGCTTTATGCAACTGTTGAATTTCGGCCATCATGTCTTCATCGATGGCTAAACGGCCAGCGGTATCAACAATCAGCACATCTGCGAACTGAGTTTTGGCTTCTTTAATGGCCGCGTTAGCAATATCAACTGGTTTTTGTGAGATGTCCGAAGGAAAGAATTGCGCACCCACTTCGCTTGCAAGGGTTTCTAGCTGTTTGATAGCCGCAGGACGGTATACATCCGCAGACACCACCATGACTTTTTTCTTTTCACGCTCCTGCAGGTATTTCGCCAGTTTCGCGACGGTGGTGGTTTTACCTGCACCCTGTAAGCCCGCCATTAAGATGATGGCCGGCGGCTTAGCGGCCAGATCTAGGCTTTCATTGGCATCACCCATGACGCGCTGTAATTCTTCATGCACAATTTTTAACAGGGCTTGGCCTGGGCTGAGGCTTTTTAACACTTCGCTGCCAATGGCGCGCTCTTTCACCTGATTAGTGAACTCTTTCACCACAGGCAAGGCCACGTCAGCTTCAAGTAAGGCCATGCGCACTTCGCGCAAGGTGCCTTTTATGTTCTCTTCTGTGATTTTAGCTTTGCCACTAATGGCGCGCAGGGCACCATTTAAACGATCTTGCAGGTTATCAAACATATTTCGTGTCTCTATTCTTTGGGCCAGACGGTTTAGGCGCAGTAAAACCTAGGCAACTCTATACATCTGGCGCATCTATGTGCACAATTGTCCGGCATTATATAGGTAAGCGCCGCATAACTCACTCTTCTGTGCCTAGGCATTTTGAAATAGTGACGGCCTCCATAATAACAACCCATGTATTTAGGGAATCGCCATTCATATGGTTACGCTGTTCGCACTTATTGCCATCTCATTTTATTTGGCCAGCAGCTTTGTTCAATACACTGCTATTCGTCAACCTTCTGCCCAAGCACGCAAACGGGTACTCAGCCTTGGCTCTGTAGCCATTATCTTCCATGGCCTTGCTTGGTTTACACCTTTGTTTACGCAAACCATGGATTTACGCTTTTTTCATGTGGGTTCTCTGATTTCACTGGTCATTAGCGGCATTATTTTAATCAGCGCCTTGCGCAAGCCTCTTGAAAGCTTGTTGCTTGGGGTCTTCCCCATGGCGGTCATCATCATGAGCTGTAACCTTGTTTTTAATACACAAAGCCAGCCCATCAAACAGTACGATACCGGTTTAATGAGCCATATCATTTTATCCATCATGGCCTATAGCGTCCTGAGCATTGCTGCGTTTCAAGCGGTGCTTCTTATGGTCCAAGATTATCAGCTTAAACATAAGCACATGACCGGCATCATGCGTGTGCTGCCTCCACTTCAGACAATGGACCGCTTGTTGTTTGATATGATTGGTATTGGCACCTTATTACTGAGCCTAGCCATCGCCTCCGGTTTTCTCTTTTTAGATGACCTTTTTGCACAGCATCTAGTGCACAAAACCGCATTTACGCTCATGGCTTGGGCGGTGTATGGCGCTCTGCTTTTAGGTCATTGGCGTCTTGGCTGGCGTGGCAATGTGGCCAGCAAATGGACCTTAGTAGCAACCGTCCTTCTGATTTTGGCTTTCTTTGGCAGTAAGCTGGTACTTGAGATCATTCTTAAACGTTAAAAGCCCGCCTTGAGTCGGGCTTTAAACCTTTGGTTGCCGGTGTTTTCTGCTACACTAGCGGCAACTTTAGTCACTAGGACCGCTTCGTGAGCGACATACCATTAAGCCTGCTCTTTGCAGCTTTGTTCTTCCTTGTTATTTTTTCGGCCTTCTTCTCCAGTTCTGAAACCGGCATGATGTCCCTAAACCGCTATCGCATGCGCCATCTAGCGAAGCAAGGGCATGGTGGTGCTAAGCGAGCCTCTAAACTCCTTAACCGCACAGATCGTCTGATTGGTGTGATCTTGATTGGCAATAATTTTGTCAATATTGCAGCGGCTTCCATTGCCACTATCATTGCTCAGCGCATTTGGGTCGATAACCCCGAGTTAGGTGTCTCCATTGCGACGATTTTGCTGACGTTAGTGATTTTGATTTTCTCAGAAGTGACGCCAAAAACCATCGCAGCGAATCACCCTGAAAAAATTGCGTTTCCAGCCAGTTATCTTTTACAGCCACTGCTGATTCTATTAATGCCGTTTGTATACGTGGTCAATGGCATTGCTAACATGCTCATTAAGATCACCGGTTTAAAGCTGGATCAAAATACCAAAGACTTATTAAGCACCGAAGAATTCAGAACCCTTGTTTACGAAGCCGGCGCGCTTATTCCGCCTCGTCGCCAACAGATGCTGTTATCCATTTTGGATCTAGAAACCGTTCGAGTGAACGACATCATGGTGCCACGTAACGAGATCATCGGTATCGACCTTGATGATAATGTGCGTGATATTGAAAACATTATGCGTACCAGTCAACATACGCGCTTGCCGGTATGGAAAGGTAACATCAATAATATTATTGGCGTGCTTCACATGCGTAATGCAGCCAAGATTTTAGCCCAAGATGAATTTAATAAGGCGGAGTTATTACAAGTTACACGCGAGCCATATTTTATTCCGGAAACGGCGCAGCTGCACAACCAGCTTTTTAATTTTCAAACAGAGCAACGTCGTATTGCCATCGTTGTAGATGAATACGGTAACGTTCAAGGCATTGCCACACTGGAAGACATCCTAGAAGAGATCGTTGGTGACTTTACCAGTGATGTGTCTGCCACCAGCCAAGACATTACACCGCAAGAAGATGACAGCTTTATCGTTGACGGTACCACCACTATTCGTGAGCTAAACAAAGCATTGAATTTTGATTTACCGATTACGGGCCCTAAAACCTTTAGTGGCTTAATTATCGAAAGCTTGGAATCCATCCCTGAAAGCAACGTTTGCTTAAAGATTGAAGATTACCAAGTGGAAATATTAAAGGTTCGCGCCAATACCATTGCCTCGGCAAAAATCAAAAAAGCTTAAGCTTGCCACACACTTTTAATGCTCCATAGAATGTACATGCATTCTATGGAGCATTATTTTTTGCATAGGATCTTATTGTGCAAAGTAACGAATTATTTCTACCACGACCTCTGGCCATTGCACTACTGGTCATGAGTGCCACCTTATTTGCAGGCAACCACATAGCTGCCCGCTTTGCGTTTGATAACGGCACCGGATTATTACTCGCTATTTTAGCCCGTGGCATGCTGTCATTAATATTTATGCTATCGATTGTGAAAATCCGCAAAGCATCCATGGCCATTCCTGCACACTTAATAAAATGGCAACTGCTGCTTGGTTTTCTGATTGCTGCACAAAGCTTATGCTTGTACACGGCGATCACTCTCATTCCGGTGGCCATGGCATTATTATTAGTTAACACCTGGCCCATGATGTTTATTGTTGCCAACTGGATTGCAGGGAAAAAAGAACCTAACGCTAAAACATTTTCACTATTAATGGTTATTTTAACCGGTTTAATATTAGTGCTGGATATCGATATTCACGCACCGATGGATAATGACTGGTTATTGGGTGTCACATTTGGCACAGCCTCTGCTGTCTTTTTAGCCTGCACCATGTGGGTTACTCAATATCAAATGGCCAGCGTTCCAGGTGCGGTACGCAGTGCTTACATCATGATGGTCGTTGTGAGCGTCATGTTAATAGCTGGTAACGCTGGGTTCATCCCTGGTGGATTAAGCTTCCCCACCAATCAACCGGGCTGGATTGGTTTAGGCATGTTAACCTTACTGTACGCCATCGCCATCACTACTCTTTTTGTATTGACCCCTAAACTGGATATGGCTCGTAATTCTCCCATTTTAAATTTTGAACCGGTAGCGTCTTTATTTTTAGGCTATGTGTTTTTAGGTCAGTTTTTAAATACCATGCAGCTTATCGGTGGTGCGATTGTGGTGGTGGGTATCATGGCCATCGGCTTATCGCGGGCATAAAAAAACCGATGACGAGAGTCATCGGTTTTGATTCAATCACGAACCCGTTTATATCATTACAACAATACTGATACAGCATTTGAGCACTCTATGGCCAATGCTTTTGCGTCCTCGATGCTATCTCCTGTCGCCAGTGCCACACCCATACGTCGCGTGCCGCTCACTTCTGGTTTACCGAATAAGCGCAACTGAGTATTCGCCACCGACAAAGCTTTATCGAGATTACCAAAGCGTACATTTTGGCTCTGCCCTGAGACGAGAATCACACTGGATGCACTTGGCCCATTTTGCTTAATCTGCACAATAGGTAAATCTAAAATCGCTCTTGCATGCAATGCAAACTCAGATAAATCCTGCGATACAAGCGTCACCAAACCAGTATCATGTGGGCGCGGCGATACCTCACTGAAAATCACCTCATCCCCTTTTATGAATAGCTCTACGCCAAATAATCCTTTACCACCCAGCGCTGTGGTGACTTTCTCAGCCATTTGTTGTGACGCTTGCAACGCTTGCTCACTCATGGCTTGTGGCTGCCAAGACTCTTGATAATCTCCATTCTCTTGACGATGGCCTATGGGTGCACAAAATGACGTCGTCATCTGTCCCTCACTGTCACGGTGGCGCACGGTTAATAACGTAATTTCAAAATCAAAATCGACAAACCCTTCAACGATAACCTTGCCTTTACCAGCACGCCCTCCTTCTTGAGCGTAATCCCAAGCCGCATCTATTTCACTTTCATTGCGCAGCAAAGATTGACCCTTACCCGATGAACTCATGATGGGTTTTATCACACAGGGCAAACCAATGTCTTTAATGGCTTTAAGGTATTCATCTTTATTCTGCGCAAATTGATACGCACTGGTTTTAAGACCAAGCTCTTCTGCAGCCAGTCGACGAATGCCTTCGCGATTCATGGTCAACTGAGTGGCTTTGGCGGTGGGAATAATGGTGAAGCCTTCATTCTCTAACTCAGCCAGTGTATCGGTGGCAATGGCTTCAATCTCAGGGACAATCAAGTCTGGCTTTTCAAGTTCAATGATCGCTCTTAGCGCATCCCCATCTAGCATACTGACCACATGTGATCGGTGAGCGACTTGCATGGCAGGTGCATTGGCGTATCGGTCTAGGGCGATCACTTCAACACCTAAGCGCTGTAACTCAATGGCCACTTCTTTACCTAATTCACCAGAGCCACATAATAGAACTTTTTTTGCACCTGCACTGAGCGCAGTACCTAACATAACTGACATAGGGAAGATTCCTTTAATGATTGCAAGAGTGTATCAAAACTCATAACAGCCTTCACAAAATTCAAGCAAAAAAAAACCAGCGGTTGCTGGTTTTTCACGACTAAAACGTCAACAAATTTCCGGATTCTTTTTCTCGCTCACTGACATTCTCAAGCACTTTTATTTTTTCACTGTTGTCCATTGTACCCCAGTTCATGATCTCATCCCCTGTGCGATAGCAACCAATGCACACATCGTTTTCATCCAAGGCGCAAACGGCTGAACAAGGGGATTTCACCATACCTAGAATATTTTTATCTACTTTCGTCATACTGCTCTCAATACTACTGTCTTTTAAACCGGCTCAACCACCTTGCTCGGTTTTAAATCTTTTTTATACCGCTTAGAGTTGTGAACATAGTGAGCGGCACTGAGTTCTAACTGTTTCTTTTGGCTATCGGTCAGTTCTTTTTTCACCTTGCCCGGGCTACCAATTACCATTGAACCGTCTGGGATTACCATGCCTTCTGGAATCAAGGCATTCGCACCAATCAAACAATGCTTACCAATTTTAGCGCCATTAAGCACCACTGCGTTTATTCCAATCAAGGTGTAATCACCCACATCACACCCATGCAGCATGGCTTTATGACCTACTGTCACGCCTTTACCTAAGGTTAATTTAAAACCTGGGTCCGTATGTAAAATGGCACCGTCTTGAACGTTACTATTTTCACCTATGGTAATCACATCGTTATCTGCTCGAATCACCGCGTTAAACCAGATCGAAGCGTTATTATGCAAAACCACATCACCAATTAATTGCGCACTATCTGCAACAAAGTGATTATCCCCTTCTAACGTTATATCGCGCTCGGCCAGTGCATATATCATAAACATACCTACTTATTTTTATTGGTTTACAATTGAAACGGTGGATCTATTTTTCCATTAGGCCATCTAATGAGCCTAATAGTAATTCGAATTGTGCATCAAAAAACTGGTTAAACAGTTCAGCCAACATGACGGCCGTTAACCCCCAAATGGTGTAGTCTTCAAAATACCAACGCGGGCCCTTAAAGCTACCAAATTGGTCAATTTGGTCTGGCTCGCCATCAAGAAAGAACGACAAAGGCACTTTAAAGATTGCATCAATCTCGTGTGAATCCGTACTTAACGCCACATCTTCAGGCACGATAGCAAGCACTGGAGTCACCAAAAAACCATAACGGGAAACCACCTGGTTCAATGTTCCGATCACTTGAACCTGATTAGGGTCAAGGTCGATCTCTTCTTGAGCTTCCCGTAAGGCGGTGGCAATGATGTCAGCATCACTGTCTTCTCGCTTACCACCGGGAAACGCCACTTCGCCTTTATGAGTGGGCATATCACTGGAGCGTAAGGTTAAAATCACCTGTGGCTCGCGTTCATCAGTGATGGCAACCAGCACACCCGCATGGGCTAACTGGTCATTACTTAACACTCTTGGCTGATGGGCTTTTACTTTGTCTATTAATATATTTAATCCCATGGGCCACCTCATTGACTGCGAGTATATTAAACAACTTTATCGATGGATGCAGTTACCTACTGTAACACCCTCAATAAAAAGGCGCTGCATCACATTTTATTGCGTTAGCTTATAAGATTTATTCCTAAATAACGGACTATGTATAGCCGAACTAAATTAACGGCTAGCCGAGCCAATTGAAATATAATTCTAAGCCATTGATATTAAAGACTATTTTAAATCTCTTACAACCATTGGCATATTTTTGACTCTTTTATCTTAAGCGCTCAAGCACGAAGTGTGTTTCGTGACAAGCTTATGACGCATCCCCTTCATTGGTACACTAGGGCCATTGTGACACCCTTTTTGAGATGCATTATATGCAAAAGCCATTACCCAGTTTTGAGCGCATGTTAGACATGGCCAAAAACGATCCAGAAGCCCTAGAACGTCTACGCTTAGATATGGTGCGTGATGCGATTAATGCGGCACCTGAGAGTTACCGCCAACGCCTTCATGGCCTGCAATTTCAAATTGATGGCCAGCGATTAGTCAGCAAGAATCCTATGCAATCTTGTATCGAGATCAGCAAGATGATGCACGACTCCTTACAGCAACTTAAAACCTTCATTGACGGGCACACTGGGGATAAACCTTTACCCACTGGCCAACCCGAAGCGGCGAAGATTCTCAACTTCCCCTCTGAAGCGCTCTGATATAAACCTCGCCCGTCTATTCTTTGCGCTCGCGTACCCTTGGCCGCTATACTGATGGCCATTGTTAGCTTTGGATTCATCCATGAAATATTGCTGTGAATGTGCCCACCCTGTGCAGTATCAAACCCCTGATGGGGATAACCGCGAGCGCGCGGTCTGCACTCAATGCGGCACCATCCACTATGTAAACCCTAGAATCATCGCTGGTACCCTGCCCGTTTACGAAGATAAGGTTTTATTATGCAAGCGAGCCATTGAGCCGCGCAGAGGCTACTGGACGCTGCCTGCTGGCTTTATGGAACAAGGTGAGACACTGGAAGCAGGGGCGGTTCGAGAAACCCAAGAAGAAGCGGGAATCCACATTACATGTGGGCAGCTGCTGTCTTCCATCAGTGTGCCGCATATATCCCAAGTGCATATTTTCTTTTTAGCGAATATGAATAGCCCGGACCACGCCAGTCGCACCAGCGAAAGTTTAGAGGTGAAATTATTCAGCCTGAATGAGATTCCATGGGATGAGATCGCCTTCCCTACCGTAAAGAAGACCTTACGACACTATCTAGATGACCGCGACAAAGGACAGATTGAAACACGGGTGCTGGATATAGAGTTCCAAGAGCGCCTAAAGACTAGCTAAAGCTCTCTAAGGTGAGCGCCTGATAGACATCATAAGCGGGCTCTTCATATGGATGCGCCTTTATCATGGCACTCAAAACAGCCTTGATGCATTGTGCATCGCAAACCATTTCAATTTTTAACTCTTCTAGCTGTTCTAGTTCGCCTTCTGTGCCAATGAAGGCCTGACTGCCTGCCAAAGGCTTGAACTGCCCAACCCCTTGGGATTGCCAGCAGCAGTGCTCATACAAGCCAATGCGTCCTGCACCCGCATCAAACATGGCCTGTTTAAGACTCTGGGCGTGATCCAATGGCACATAAACATTAATGCGATACATGATTACTTCACTTCAATGCAGGTTAGATTAACAAGTTCGATCAAGTTCGCCATGGCCTCATCGGCACTTTGGCCGCAGATATCCGGCTCAGCACTGAAACCACCACAGACCTTGGGTCGCTCAGGTTGACCAAAGATTTTACACAAATTATCAGCATCCAATTGAATACAGCGCACGCCGGCCGGTTTACCATTTGGCATGCCCGGAATCGCACTGGAGATAGACGGTGCAATGCAACAAGCACCGCAACCAGGATTACATTCCATTTTTCACCCCAATTTACTTGAAGGCTTAGAATGTCATAATCCGAGAGAATTCACCAATTGGCGGTTATAGCGGGTGCAATAACGCTCAAGCAAGATTTTTTCATCAATACCCATCTCAGATTGTTCATATAACCGAAATTCATTCATAACCTTGATGCGATATTTTTGCTTAATAATAGGTAGGTGCTTGTCTTGAACCCCTGGTAATCGACGATCCTTATTCTCACCAAAAATGTAAGCGGCGAATGTCGGGTAGGGGCTTTCGGCGCTTTTCTTGGCATCCTCAACTGGGTACTGAAATAAACGCAGGTCTAATCCACGACCATGGGAACTTACAGCACTTACAAGCATCAATATAAGTAATACAGTTTTCATGGCACTCCTCCATGTATTTAGGCACACCTCGGTGTGCCTTTTTTTATTCTAGTCCAATAACCAGTGAGGAGCCGTTACGGATTGTTACTGTTTAACTGAGGCGGCAACATTAAAGGGTATAAAGGTTGCTCGGTTAAGCCTTTAATGACCTTATCAGCGATGGCCTGAATCATAGGATCCGACATTTGATCAACCTGCTTTTCACGGATAGTGGCAATTATATCCGCTTGTTGTTTTAGCATTTGTTCTAACTTAAGAGTATGAGCCTGCTGTTCTTGCACCCAACGCTGCCATTGTTCTTTACTGGTGAATTGCACCTCATACCAAGACTTCTCAGGGCGCAGGTCAAGCTGGGTTTCTAGTTCTTGCAACATGATCGGCAGGGTTTTAAGCGAAGCGGGCTGTTTAACCGGACCTTGGTTTAAAAGCACGGCCTGACTGCCATTCAGCGGTGGATTTAAACCTAACTGCCAAGCTATATCTTGCATGATATTCAATGCTTGAATCACATTCTTTGTGTTGCTGTTAGCGCTTTGCAGCTCTTCTTGAAAGCCATCAATTGTTTGCTTTGTACTATCTAATTTAGCAATGGAGTCATTCACAGAGCTGCTAACTTTCTTAAGCCGAGTTAACGTGGTGTTATTTTCTTTTGAAAATAAGTCACCTAATGTATCCACAGATTGATTAATCGCCACTACCGCTTGGCGTATCTCACAATTAGCACGACGCTGACTTTGCTGTAAACGCTCTGTCTCGAGCCCTGTTTTTAAAATAGCGTACTGGGTTTTGTGCTCATCGCACCAAACATCACGGTCATACTCAGGTGCCGTCACAAAAAACAGCATCACCAAGATAAACTGCACACTGAACGCAACATAGGTAAACGAGCGATAAAACCAGCCGGTCTTTTTAGCCTCTTTGGCAACAGCATGGGCAAGCATCGTACCGTGAGTACGCTTTAATTTCGCTTGTTGCCGTTTTTCTTGCTGAAACTCTTTGCGGTTATGGCTCACAAGCAAGGTGATTTCTAAAAAGATACCAAGCAGCAATGGAATTAAAGCCACCACAAAAATAGCGCCAATTTCACCCGTCAGTAATAGTTCATAGTTAATGGCAAAATTACTAAAACCGGAATGAATTAAATCCACCAGATTTTGGAAAAAAGAAGAGCTATCCACCACCGCGCCCACATCATCAAAGCTGCAAAACTGGCTGGCTTCGTCATATACAATTCGCAACTCTTGAGCAAATTCAGATAAGCCAGGTTGAGCGTTTTCTAATGTGTCACAGTTTTCCAATATATCCATGTTCGTGCCATATAGGTTTTATGATTTCAGACTAGCAAAACATGCATCTCAACAACAGCTTAATCCCTGTAAAACCCATATTGAGTAACATATAAAATACAAATATAACCACATAACCCCTTATGAATTGCATTACCGTCATTTGCGCCATACCATGAAGCAACACCCTATTTGCGCCAATCATTAACGGGACAGCCATATGACCGCGGGTTTATTTCCTGAAGAAAACGTCAACGACATTTTCTTCTCTCGTCACGACGAACAAGAGCTACTGGGCAGCGCCTCTCACCACCCATTTACCCTTGATGGTAAAGAATGGCCAACCGCTGAGCATTACTACCAAGCCATGCTGTTTGATAACGACGCTCTACAAGATAAAATCCGATCACAACCCCATGCAAAGGCAGCCATCACTTTCACCAAATGGCGTTTTTTTCAAAAGAAAAAAGATTGGAAAAAATTACGCCAAGTATTAATGACCCGCGCCATTTATACCAAATGTAAAACCCACCCAGCCGTTGCCAAGTGCTTACTTGAGACAGGTGATAAAAAACTAGTTGAGAACAGTGCTTATGACTATTTTTGGGGCTGCGGTCGTGATCGTCGTGCGGAAAATACTTACGGCAAGGTGATGATGAATGTGCGGGAGAAGTTAAAACAAGAACAGGTTGTGTAACAATTTACTGTAGGATGGGTTAGCTGTGAGTACAACGAACCGCGTAAACCATTACCACCTTTAAGCGTAAATAATTCGTCACGTTTAAACCTTGAAAAATCTGCATTTTTATTCACTCGTAGGTGCAAGTTCGTACATTTTATATAGTGCGCGCACCTATAAACGATCGGGCGAGAGCACCCTCCTAAAGGCTGTCTATAAAACTGTAGGAGGGAGCCCTAACCCGATCAATAACTTCAATACTAAAACGTATTAAGCAAACTCTTCCATAAAGTCGAGTTCAGCTTGCTGTCGCACGACTCGTCGGTGATGCGCCCAAAGTTCTTGAATTTTCTCTTTGTTACATTGCTGACGATCCACCAATACGCGAGTATTCAATTCACCGCGCTTACCAGCAGCAAGCGGCACTTTACTGAATACATACTGGTTAGAAATCAAGTCCATAAATGGTCCTGACTTACTGGTGGGCATGATAAACAATAGCTGAAGACCTAAGCTTTCAGTTAAGTAGTTGATCACTTCTTTAGAGCGGGTTTCATCCATTTTACTAAAGGCTTCATCCACCAACACCATTCGTAAATGGGTATCCCCTTTATTAAAGCGGAACGCCGATGTAATGGCCGCACTGCGAATAATATATGCAGGGGTTTCTAATTGACCACCCGAACCGGTACCGTATTGTGACAATGCAATAGGCTCTTTGCCTTCAGGCTGCTTATAAATTTCATAACTGCGGTAATTACGATAATCCGACAAACGCTCTAATTCACGCATGGCTTTTTGTTCGTCATCGCTTAACAGCATTTCCATTAACTGACCTCGAACCTTGGTACTCTTGGCACTTAGTTCGACTTCAAATAAGGTTTGCCCTTCACCAATGGAAGGATTCTTAATCACTTCTTCAAAGAAGTTCCAGTAATCTTTAAACTCCGGCACCCATTCCCAGTCGAACCAATAGCACTCTTTATCGGTACCAAACTTATGGTGACGCAGTTCGTTGTTCATATCTTCCAGTGTACGCTTACCTTCACTGATCGCTTGGTAAATGGCATGACATAAGTTTGTTACAAACGCGTTATCAAAACTGTCTTTTAAGCTGGATAACTTATCTTGTTTTTCAACCAAAATGTTGTTTTTAAGACGGTTATGAATACGATCCACTTCACGCTGTACATCACAAATGCCTTGGAAGAACGTAGCACTGTGCTCATTACCATAATCAGGCACATACACAATGGAGTCTACGGTTTGGCAACGCTGATTATGTTCGCTAATGGCTCGATCTAAACTTTGAGCACGGCTATTAAGCTCACTTAAAATAGCTTGCTGCTGATTCTGTGCAATCTCTGCTGTGGTACGAGCGGCTTCTTCATCGGCTTCAAGTAGACATTTCTCCACATCAAAATCTGGCCAAACCTTAGTAATAGAGCGTAAGTTTTCTTCGTTAGCATCGGCTTTTTCTGCGGTAAACTCTTGCTGGTCACTTAATACAGCGCAGCGTTTTTCACTTTCTTTAAGCTGTTGTGCGTTACGACCTAGCTCACCATCTAGGGTTTGAATTTGCTGATCTAATACTTGTGCTTGTTCTGCCAGCTCACGGTATTCATCTTCAAGCAATGAGAAATCAGACAAATCAATTTGATCTAACTGTTTTTCAGCATTACGCCATTGACGGTTTACACTCACCATTTGTTGCAACTGGTCGGCGTAGGTTAAGTGACGAAGTTGATTAACCGATAACAACAGATCTTGCGCTTCACGTTGATTTTGTTGGGCTTGGCTAGCTTGATCAGCAAGCTGTTGGAATTCACGTTGCTTCGCACTCAGCGCGCGCTCGCGAGCACCTTGACCAAAGACTAGCTCGGTATCACTCATATCGCAGCGATACATAGAGTACGAGCCCGAACCCATGCCTTGTTTGGTTAAACCACGACGAGTCTTACGCAGGGTTTGTGCATCCGGCACTTGTTCAACACTGCCGTAACTGGCCATTAAATAATGCTTGGCCGTGGCGTGCTCAAATTTCATCAAATGCATGATGGAATTATGGGGCACATTTTGACGATCCGCATCTTGCTTGGCTTTGCTGCCTTGAATCACACGAGCACGGTTACCGCCGGGCATGTTGCGCACAATGGCAATGGCATCTGATTCATAATCTTCTTCCACTACAATCGAGAAGCGAGCACCGCCAATGTAACCTTCGATGGCGTTTTGCCAATCTTGATCAAGCACTTCAACGTAATCACATAATACTTTTGGGTCTGCCTGTGGACATTCACGACGAATGGCGTCTAATGCCGCTTCAACAAAATATGGGTAGCTCACTTGGCTTGAGTGTAAGCGATCCATGTCTTGCTGGATTTGTTGCATTTTCTTTTGCTGACCTTGCAGTTTTTGCTCGCGACGATCGGCAAGACGAGCAAGCTGGTCACGCAAGCTCACACCTTCTGTGGTCAACTCTGCATTAAACCAAAGCTCACGCCATTGGTTAATTTGCTCTTGACGTTTGATACCATCATCAAGATGCAATTCCAGCGGCGACATATCAATCATGTCTTTATTTAAGATGGCAGGAAAATCAAGTTGATCCGCATCTGCCAATTGCATAACCTGCTTGCCTTGCTGCAAAAACTTGCGCTCGTTAAGGGCCGGAATCTCGACACCTATACTGGTGTTTTGCAGGGTTTTATAAATGCTTTTAGTGGCATCTAAGGTGTATTTAAGCTGTTTGTCTTGCTCGAGTAATAACACCGCTTGTTGCTGTAGCTGCTTTTGAAAGCCAACAATCTCTTGTTCTAGATGATCTTTATCTTTTAGTGCTGGAATCCCTTGGCGACGCGCCTCCAGGCCCACCAACTCTTCTCGAGACTGCTTACGACGAGCCTCTGCGGTTTCACGTTCGTTTTGCTTGTGGTTTAAATCACTGCGCAATTGCTGCTGTTGATTCTTCGCATCGCGATATGCGGTTTGGTCTTCTACGTAACGACTTTTCGCTGCCACATAATGGGCAACCTGATAATCGATCCATTGATCAATATAGGTTTGACTGTTGGAACGTGCATCAAGCAGAACTTTAATATTTTCGATCAAGCCATTGGCATCGGATTCCATGGCATGAATGGTTTTCATTAAGTCCGACACACTGCGAATGGCTTCGCCTAAATCTTTCTTCTCTAGAATTTCATTGGCCACAAAGCCGTTGATACTTTTAACTGGCTTGTATGCCATAAAGCGAGAAAAAGCCTTGGCTGCATTTAACGCTTCGCGCTCACTAATGGCATCATCACGCCCTTGTAGCGCACTGTATAAACGGCGCAAATACTGTTTTTTGGTATCGTATTTTTCAACGGCTCTCTGGCCACAACGTTTTTGCAGGCGTTTGAAGATTTTATCCACAGCAACCACTTGCTTACTGCTTCCGTCTTCTTCTAACAAGAAATCGCTTTGTGTTAATTCATGCCCCGCCACAATCATCAATAGAAAATCGCTCTGACGGGCAACGGCTTGGTTGCCGGCTTTATCAATATAAGCACTCACACCGATCACAGCGGTAAACGGCTGACCACTTTCCCCTTGAGTTGGATGAAATACAGCTGCAAGGTAACCATTTGCACCACCAGGGCGTGCGTAAGAGCCGTCATCACAACCTAAAACATAGGAGGCTAAAGTACGCACTTGCTTACCGCGCCCCTTTTGCGTGGCTTCGTCTTGGCCTGGGTTATAGTTAAATAAATTATCATGGGCAGCGGTCATGATGGTTTGAATAGCATCCGCTGCGGTGGTTTTACCACTACCATTGCCGCCGCTTAATAAATTAATTGGGCCGAATTCAAATTCGGTGGCTGGGATATTGCCCCAATTTACGTAGACGAATTTTTTAAGAAACATTATTTAGACTCCTGCGCAAACACACTTGGGCTACTTTCAATACCCTCTTCTTCGTCATCATTTTCCGGTGTCGTTTCTGCGCTCTCATCCAGCGCTTCACTTTCATCTGCTGCAAGCTGCTCATCACCAGACTGAGTTAATGGACTGTCGGCCACATCAATTTCAGATTCTTCTTGCTCCGCCACTAACGTGCTTAATACGTCATCACTGACATAACTCATGATCATTGGGCGAACCTTCAACCAAAACTCAGCATGCTCCAGGGCATCTTCATTGGCCAGCTGAATTAAACGTAACTGACGAAGACGACGGAATACATTTTTACGTTCGGTTAATTGCTCTGGTAAGCTGCGACCCAATAGGTTCTTTAAAGCAATGCTCAATGATTCAAGGCTCACCATGACGCAGCCCTGTTCATCCACTAAACCTTCACGCAGTGCTTTATCGTATTGAGAACGCAACACCAAAACTAATGCCACTTCGTTTTGGCTTAAGCGCACTCGCATACCGCTGTTAAACGGTTGATCGTCATCTTCCATTCCTGGCACTTGTGATCCTGGCGGGAAACAACGAATAAATTGAAACCGACGATCGTGTTGAATGCGAATCGCCATCAAAGAAATATAATCGTGAACAATTTCTTCAATACGAAGGTAACGGTCGTACAGCACTTGCTCTACCTGTGATTCGTCACGGCAAATCACACCGTAATCCATTAGGCGAATCACCAGTTCACTGAATTCTTTTAGCTGTACGCCTTCTTTTTCTAATAACTGTTCTATTTTATTTAGCATGGTATTCCTAGCCCATCTGCGAGCGTTGTCGGTGCCTTAGCACGCAATAGTCTCTACGCCGCAGCGTTTTCTTTTTTAATTAGGCGAATGCTGAATACGTCTTTTTGATTGAAGTATTCATCCGATTTTTGATCCACCCAATTTAATTCAAATTGATATTCACTGGATAAGTTATCCACGGCACCCACACTAACTACGTGGGCAATGGCGAGCAAGTCACCGGCGCTGTTTACAGGTATTTCACTGGAGTTAATTTCATCTCGCTGAGTAAACTGCTCCACCATAAAACGTCGCACTTGGTTGTTATTCACAAAAAACGCTTGGTCCAGTGCTTGCTGTACATACAGTTCACGGCGGCTACCTTGATCCACACTTTCTAGCCCTTCGTCCACACCATCATCAATAACGGTACGTTTTCTTGGGGCTTGTAAACGCACTTGACTTGGGTCGATAAAGCGCAATTGCGGCACCGCCATCATAGATGACACATGCTCAAGTTGTGCGTTTTGTTCAGCCTCTGGCAGTGAGGACAAGTGCTTACACACACTCACCACATCGTTGTGTTTTTGGCTGGCCAAGTAGCTCATTTGACGAATAATAATGTCAGCACGCTTAGTGAAGTTTTGTAGCGATTTACGGACTAGTGGCAACACATGTTCACAAGCGCTTTTTAAACGATGTTCGATGTCGTCTAAAACAGACCATAACAATGATTGGCTGCCTTGCACTTGTTCTGGCAATAACTCACGCAACCGTTTTTCAGCTTTTGCTTTAACGCTTTTAGGGCTGGCTTTAATCTGATCCACCAGCTGAGAGATTTGATCGCGATACTTTTCAACGTTATCGGCTGATAAGCGCACGGCTAAGTCCGGCTGAAAACGTTTCTCCATGAAATCAAAGAACTGATCACTGGCCTTTTGCACCAGCATTTGTCCTTCCATTTCTCGAACCAACGCGCGCTTACGCTCATCTAATTCACTGATGACGTCAGTAAAGTCGCTAATGATGCGCTCGGAATACTCATAAGCATCCAATAGGTCATAGACCTCGCCATGTTCAAGGAAGCTTTCAAGGGCATTGCGGGTGTTACGAGTGTTACGGTGACGCGCCACCTGCTGGGTTTGCTTGCCTTCTAGGAATGGCTCCACAAAGTGCCGCCCCCAGCGACTAAAGCTAAAACTGGACTGTAACGTCGCCTCATCCACCTGTTTTTCGATCCAACCGTGCTCAAGCAACGTATTAAGTAGCCAAGCAGCCAGCTCACGGTGTGTTTTGAAGCGGCTTTCTTCCTCCTCATCTTCACTTTGCATGATGGGCGCGCGAACCAAGGCTTCAGAAAATATGTTGATCATGGTGTCACGGCTCAAGGCCTGACCGTACTCGGCGCTGCCAGCATGACTCGAGGAGTACAGCTGTTTGTACAGTTCACGCAGGCACTCCACCATTTGCTCCCGGTACTTGCTAGTGAGCGGGCGAAAAAACTGACTGCGTTCCTGTTCAAAAAACATACGATTGAAATACTCAAGGGACAAATAAAGGGCACAACTTTACCTGAAATCCCCCCTTACGGGAAAGGGAATAACCGCCATTTTTCATACATTGAGAAGGGGTGCGGATATTTCCCCAATCGATGGGAAAAAGGTATGGTTAGGCCCATGATTAAACCGCTCAGATGGCCAATCTGAGAGACCTAAGGATTCACATGAAAGCGTTATTAGTTATTGCTCACGGCTCACGTAAAGCCAGCTCAAACCAAGAAGTTGCCGACCTAGCTGACAAGCTTAAACAGCAAAGTAGCCCCTTTAAGCTGATCACCCATGGTTTTCTGGAGTTAACCACGCCAAAAGTACCGGATGCCGTGGCTGAACTGGTGAAAGGTGGCGCCACTGAAGTGACCATACTGCCGTACTTTTTAGCTGCAGGTATGCATGTCACCGAGGATTTACCTGAGCTACTAGCCCAAGCAAAGGCGGATTATCCACAGGTCGATTTTACGTTATTGGAGCACCTAGGGGCCGCGGATTTAATGCCGAGTTGGATTCTGCAGCAGGCAAGCGCGAACTAACAAGAAAGGAAAAATAAGCACATTGATGAGGCAGGGCCATAACCTTGCTCGAATACAAACAAAAACGCCTCTCAGTGAACACTAAGAGGCGTTTTATAGGGTCCGGCTCATTATTTAAGCTTAAATAAGCGCCTAGAAGAAAAGCGTTTTAAGGTGAGCACCGGGGTCATCGGCGCGCATAAAGGTCTCGCCCACTAAAAAGCTGTGCACGTTTTTATCACGCATGGCTTTGACGTCATTAGGTCCAAGTATGCCGCTCTCTGTCACCAGCAAGGTACCCTCAGGCACTTTTGGTAATAGATCAAACGTGGTGTCTAAGCTTAAATCAAAGGTATGTAAGTTACGGTTATTGATACCAAGAATATTAGGCGGTAAATCCATGGCGCGCTCAAATTCGGCTTCGTCATGAACCTCCACTAAGACATCCATACCCAGCTCTAGGGCGCATTGATTCAGCTCTTGCATTTGCGCATCAGACAAAGCCGATACAATTAACAAAATACAATCGGCTTCAATGGCACGGGCTTCAACAATTTGATACGGGTCCACCATGAAGTCTTTACGTAAAACGGGTAACGAGCATGCTTGACGGGCTTGCTGTAAAAACACGTCACTGCCCTGAAAAAAGTCCACATCGGTCAGCACAGATAAACACGCCGCGCCACCTTGCTCGTAAGATTGTGCAATGTCCGCAGGCACAAAGTGCTCACGCAACACGCCTTTGCTAGGGGATGCTTTTTTAATTTCAGCAATGACAGCCGCATGACCCGCTGCCATTTTTGCTTCAAGCGCGGCTTTAAAACCACGGGGTTTATCGCTGTATTTCGCTTGATTGGCCAGTTCATTGATCGACACCTTGGCAGAGCGCTCTTTCACTTCCTGCCATTTACGGTCAATGATTTTTTTTAAAATAGTCGGAGTATTCATTTTACTTCACTTTTCAATACGGGCAATTAAGCGTCTAAAAATACGCGTGAAAAGGCAGCCAGTTCATTGAGTTTCTCAAGGGCTAAGCCCGTGGAAACCGCATCTTCTGCCATGGACACGCCTTCTGCTAATGAGCTTGCCAAGTTAGCCGCATAAATAGCCGCGCCTGCGTTTAGGGCGATTAAATCCGCCGCTTTTACACCTGCCTCGGTTTCACGCTTGCCTAATGCATCTTTAATAAGGGTTAAACTTTGCTCAGCACTTTCAACCGACAAACCAATTAAGCTTTGGCTTTGAATACCAAAATCTTCTGGTTTGATTTCGTATTCGGTCACGTTGCCATCTTTTAATTCCGCTACCCGTGTAGCAGACGCTAAACTGATTTCATCTAAGCCATCTTTAGCATGCACGACCAACACGTGCTTAGAACCTAAACGACCTAATACCTCTGCCAGCGGTTTACACAATTCACCGTTAAACACACCTAAGACTTGGTTCGGCACATTCGCCGGATTAGTAATGGGGCCAAGCATATTAAAAATAGTGCGCATGGCTAATTCTTTACGCGGGCCAATGGCGTGTTTCATGGCGCCATGATGAGCCGGGGCGAACATGAAGCCCACACCAATTTCATTAATGGCGCGGGTCACCTGCTCGGCCGTTAAGTTTAAATTTACACCGGCCGCTTCTAATACATCGGCACTGCCGGTGGTCGATGACACGCTACGATTGCCGTGCTTGGCCACTTTACCGCCCGCGGCCGCCACCACAAATGCAGCCGCCGTTGAAACGTTAAAAATGTTCGCGCCATCGCCACCGGTGCCGCAAGTATCCACTAGATGCTCACCGTTAATTGCGACTGGGGTGGCCAGCTCGCGCATCACGCGTGCAGCACCGGTGATTTCATCAATGGTTTCGCCCTTCATGCGCAAAGCCACTAAAAAGCCGCCGATTTGTGCATCGCTGGCTTCGCCTGTCATGATGGTTTTCATCACCGCCATCATTTGCTCTTCGTTTAAGTCTTGGCGAGCAACTACAGTATTTAAAGCGTGTTTCATATCCATGAAAGGATCCTTGTATCAATTATGGGAAGAGTACGTTCAAAGGGGATCAAACCCTAACGCCATCGCCAAGCCATTACCCGAACAGCAATATTTTTAAAGAGCGATAAATGACCCATGGCGACTTCCCAATACACAGGTGAAAAAAGTGGCCTCACTATACCAGTGTCATCTAATGGCTCCAAGCTTAGCGCTATTCAGCTTGGCTGATATAGGCTTTAATCAGAGTAGAAGGCGATTGCTTGATGAATTAGATTGACCATATGGTCAGCTTTATTTAGTTTAAGGCCCATTGTTACCATTTTATTTAAGGTGTCACCATGAGCTACCCAAGAGATATGATTGGCTACGGCCCTCACCCCACGAAGGCACAATGGCCGAAGAAAGCAAAAGTGGCGGTGCAGTTTGTCATCAATTATGAAGAAGGTGGTGAGAACTGCATTCTCCATGGCGATGAGGCCAGTGAGGCCTTTTTATCTGAAATTGTCGGCGCCCAAGCCTTGCCTGGCATGCGCCATATGAACATGGAATCCATCTATGAATACGGCTCTCGAGCAGGTTTTTGGCGCCTTCACCGCATGTTCACAGAGCGTAATTTACCGGTAACGGTATTTGGTGTGGCCATGGCACTTGAGCGCAACCCAGATGCCGTTGAAGCTATGCTCAAGGCCGATTGGGAGATTGCCAGTCACGGCCTGCGCTGGATTGACTACCAGTACGTGCCTGAATCCATCGAGAAAGAACACATCGAACAAGCTCTTGATATTCACCAAAAAGTCACAGGGAAATTGCCAGCGGGCTGGTATACCGGTCGCATGAGCCCAAATACTCGCCGCTTAGTGGTTGAGACAGGCAAGCTGCTTTATGATGCCGATTCCTACGCGGATGACCTGCCTTATTGGCTACACGACTTTGAAAAACCTCACTTGGTGGTGCCTTACACACTGGATGCCAACGACATGCGCTTTGCCTCACCGCAAGGGTTTAACTGTGGAGACCAATTCTTTAGCTACTTAAAAGATAGCTTCGATGTACTGTACGCTGAAGGCAGTGACACCCCTAAGATGATGAGCATTGGACTGCATTGCCGTTTAGTGGGACGTCCTGGACGAGCCGCCTCCCTTGCACGCTTTTTAGATTATGTCTTACAGCATGACGATGCTTGGGTGTGTACCCGTGAAGACATTGCCAAGCACTGGATAGCTAATCACCCAGCGTCTTAAACTCAAGTAAACGCCCTTTTTAAAGGGCGTTTTTGTTTTAAGCTTGTTACACTTTTAGCACAATAATAAAAACATCCAATGGTCTTATGCCGCAAACGCAGACAATGCCTTTAATCCCTCGCCGGGTCGATTTTACCTTCGATGAAGTACAACTCGTTTGGTTAGCGGATAGTGTGAAAACTCAGTTCATGCAGGCACTGTCGCTTTTTATTCCCACATCGGAACGCATCGTCATTGATATCTTGCGCAAACATCAAGTGAATGTTGATGACCAAGAAATTCAATTGTTAATAACCGACCTCATCAAGCAAGAAGGTCAGCATGCCGCCATGCATCGTCGGGCCAATTGCGGCATATTAAAACAGCATCCAGAGTTAAAATGGGTGATGGCCTT
>JBNMQC010000027.1:0-22796 GCA_051277445.1 Bermanella sp.
CTTTTTCAACCCGTGCGTCCTTTGAGGCAAAACTCATTTAGTCATCACTTACTGGAGCAGATAATAGATTGTGTACCATTTAGGCTTTTTTATTATTAAAAAACAAGTGGTTACTTATGGTATGGATGATTGTTCAAAATCGTCCAAGCTCGGTATAACTGCTCAGCCAATAGTATGCGTACCAGTGGATGAGGCAGGGTTAATGGTGATAAAGACCACTTGTATTTGGCTTTCGCCGAGCACTCTTTGCTTAAGCCGTCTGGGCCACCGATGAGCAAATCCACATCTTGGCCAATCATGCGCCAGTCCGTCAGTTGCTCTGAAAGCACCTCAGTGCTCCAAGGTTTACCTAACACCTCTAACGCCACGCAGGTATTTTGCGGCTTCATGGCCGCGAGCATGGCTTGGCCTTCTTTTTCGATGGCCTTTGCAGTGGGTTGGTTTTTCCCTCTTGGTCCCAGTGGAAGCTCCACCAACTCCAGACGGCAATCATTTGGCAGACGCTTGGCATATTCATTAAAGCCTTGCTCTACCCATGAGGGCATCTTGCCCCCAACGGCGAGTATTCTAATCTTCATGGAAATTACTGCGCGACGCGCGGCTCACTCCATAAACGCTCAAGATCGTAGTGCTCACGAGCTTGGCTTGTCATCACATGAACAATGACATCACCTAGGTCGATTAGTACCCAATCGCTATTACCACGACCTTCTGAGCCTAACGGCATTAAGCCTGCTGCTTTTGATTTTTCAGAAACGTTATCCGCCACGGCTTGTACATGACGACTTGAAGTACCGGTTGCGATGATCATCATGTCGGTTACCGACGTACGATCAGCCACATCAATCGTGATTATGTCTTGCGCTTTTAAGTCTTCAAGCGCGTCAACGACCACTTTAGTTAGATTTGCTGCATCCATTGATTTCAGTTTTTACCTTCGTAGAGCCCATGTAGCTCAATATAGTTCATAACAGGCTGTGGCACATGGTGACCCACAGTTTCTTGTTTGTGTAGAGCCTGTCGAATCTGGGTCGACGACACCACAACAGGCTCAAGTGCCAGTTGCATAAAACAGCCACTTGCTTGCTGTTTAAAATGTTCTTTTTCGCATACTCGCTGGGCCGGCCAGCGGTCACTGGTTTGTTCTGGCAATACATCTTGACCGCGGTTCACCACAATAATGTTGGCCAGTTCAAATACCTGCTGCCAGTCTCGCCATTGACTCAATCCAATGGCCGCATCGGTACCAAGCACCCAACTAATATGAGCATGCTTGCCTAATACTTGGCGCAATTGCTTGAGGGTTTCAACCGTATAGGTGGCGCCCTCTCGCTGTGTTTCTCTTGCATCGACCTTGAGTCTAGGCTGATTTTCCAGCGCTAGGGTGAGCATAGCTAACCTATGTGCTGCCGAAGAAGACCCTTGTTTATGGTAGGCATCCCCACAAGGCATCATGTGTACGCAGGCGTATCCCATTGCCTCAGCCAGCGCATTGGCGGTATTGATATGACCATTATGGACAGGATCAAACGTCCCGCCCATGACCACATATTCCGCTTTTGGATCAGTGACGGATATGGCCATCACCGAGTACAACCCATTTTTGCGAGGTTAAACCATCCAGACCCACAGGCCCGCGAGCGTGGATTTTATCTGTGCTAATGCCAATTTCAGCGCCCAGACCGTATTCAAAGCCATCCGCAAAACGGGTTGATGCGTTCACCATCACCGAACTTGAGTCCACTTGACGCAAGAATTGGCGAGCTTTGGTGAAGTTCTCCGTAATGATGCTATCGGTATGGTGAGAGCCATACTGATTAATATGCACAATGGCTTGGGCCATATCGCTGACAATCTTAACCGCTAAGATCGGTGCTAGGTATTCAGTGGACCAGTCTTCTTCAGTGGCCTCTTTCATACTGGCTACGATTTCACGGCTTTTCTCACAACCGCGTAATTCCACCTCAAGTTCGCCATATGCCGCTGCCAACTGGGGAAGCACTTTGGGTGCAACCGCTTCATTCACCAATAAGGTCTCCATGGTGTTACATGTCCCATAACGGTGTGTTTTGGCATTAATGGCAACGTTCACCGCTTTGGTTAAATCGGCATCGCTATCGATATACACATGACAAATACCATCAAGGTGTTTGATCACCGTGACCTTGGCATCTTTACTGATGCGCTCAATCAAACTCTTACCACCACGCGGCACAACCACATCCACATGGTCTTGCATGGTAATCAGTTCACCCACTGCGGCACGGTCGGTGGTTTCAACCACTTGTACCACGTGTTCAGGCAAGCCCGATACAGCCAAGCCCTCGCGAATGCATTTTGCTAAGGCTTGGTTCGACTCAATGGCTTCACTGCCACCACGAAGAATGGCTGCATTACCTGACTTCAAACACAAGCTAGCTGCTTCAATGGTCACATTAGGGCGAGACTCATAAATGATGCCAATCACACCCAGTGGCACACGCATTTTGCCCACTTGAATGCCACTTGGGCGGTAATCTAAGTCAGTAATACCGCCGACAGGGTCTGGCAACGCTGCAACCTGATTTAACCCTTCAATCATGCCGTCAATACGGGCCGGGGTTAGCTCTAAGCGATCCAATAAAGCGGCGTCTAAGCCATTTGCTTGTCCGCGAGCCATGTCTTTTTGGTTGGCACTGATCAGTTCATCACGGGCCAGTTCTATGGCGTGAGCGATCGCATATAGTGCTTGGTTTTTTTCACCGCTGTCTGCCTTCGCAATGGCGGAGCTAGCCGCTCGGGCTTGCTGACCCAGCTGCAGCATGTAATCTTTTACATCCATCTTAATTACCCAATCGCTGCCTCCCGCTTGTATATGGCCTTGGCCTTGGGGGCAAATCGTAAGAAAAGTGGCGAGATTATACCCCATCAAGGGGCGTACCCAAACTATGATTCGCCCGTGCTAGTATTAAACCAGTGACTCTGGGTAAGATAGCCCGACAATCGCGCCGCAAAATCTCTTACTCGGCGTGTTTGCTAACCATAAGGACCGCCTTTTCATGCCTGCGTTAACGGTTGATCACATTCGCGTCGTGTTCTGTGCCATTGGTACGGTGATATTAAGCTTAATCGCGTACATGGATTATCTCTCTGGGGACAATATTGTCGCATTAATCACCTTAAGCTTAGGTTTGGTGTTGGCCATTAACGGCCTTTACATCCTTTTAGGCAAAGAAGATCAAACAGGGCACCAGGTTGACGCCTTGTTTTTGATTACCTTATCGGCGTTTTCCTTATTTGCAGCGGACTCTCAAGCACAACACAGTTATTGGTCCTATTTTTTCCCCATAGCCGCTTTCTTTTTACTCTCACTGCGGACCGCCATTTGGTGTGTGTTGGCATATACGCCGCTGGCGTTTTATATCCTCATCGAATACAGCCCACCTTTAATTCAGGCGCAAACCTTATTCAGCTATGCCGCCATCAGCACCATTGCCTTATTTTTAGCCATGGTAAAATCTCGGACCAATCAATTACTTGAACCCTTAATAAGCAGTGATGCACAAACAGGGGCACAACTAGAGAAATTCCTGCGCCCTGCTCTGAGCACCGAAATCAATCGTGCCGAGCGTGAGGGCACGGGGCTTTTATTGGTCTATCTATCCCACACCGCACAAAACCAAAAAGGTGAGAAGTCCGTTCAATTGGTCAAGCAATGCGCCCAGGCCATCGCTCATTTTTTACGCCCCTTTGATCAATACTACCGCCTACAAAAAGATCATTTCGCGATCATCATGCCTCACACCAACTCTCAGGACGCCCTGATTAATGTGAAAAACATGATGAATGAAATGCCAGAGGCCATACAAAGTCATATGCAAGTGGGATTCGCGAGTCTGAATGTAGGCGATACGGAAGACACCCTGCTTCAGCAAGCACAGCAGGAGCTAAAGCATGTTTGAGATCAGCATGGAAAAAGAGCCGGCGCTCAGCTTGCTGTACGCATTGATTGCCGGTGCCATGACGTTATTATGCGTGAGCCATTACTTCTTAGGGCACTTCGACATTTTATTGATTCAACTCATGACCATTGCGATTTTAATCTTTACGGCGGTCTTTTTATTTTTAAATCGCAACCGTGCCATCAGCTTATACATAAACCTAATGACCCTCTCATCCATTGCTTTATTGATGCAGTATCAATTAAATTTCAACCCTGAAATCACCATGCATTGGATTTATGTCTTCCCCGTCATCAGTTATTTTGCCTTGCCCTTGCGCTGGGCATTTTTGCTTAATCTTGCGGTTATGCTGAGCACATTTTCACAAATGTACTTTTTGTTAGAGTTGAATAAAGCCATAAAATTTATGTTTATTTATCTGCTCTTAGGCATGTGCGCTTTGTGCTATGCCTATGTGAACAACTTAAAACAGTCGAACTTATTAAAACTAGCGGTAACTGATTATCAATCAGGCGCCTATAATAGTCGCTTTTTGTTACACAAGTTACATCAAGAAATTGCACGCAGCGAAACCACCAGCCGCACGTTATCCATGCTCGCCATTACCATTGATGACTACCAACAAATTCAAGATATACACGGCAAAAATGTGGCGGCTCGCTTATTAAAGATATTTCGCTATAAACTGATTTCATTATTAAGGGCTGGCGATGATATTTTTCACAATGGTAAAGGCACATTTTATATTCTATTGCCGAATTGCTCTATGGAAGGGGGTGTCGTCTTAAAAGAGCGCTTACTCAAGGAAATGGAAGAAGAACATTGGGGTGACGTGGGGGATTTACAGCTTAATGTAGGCCTCGCCAGTTTAAACCACAAGGAAAATGCCGAAAGTTTCTTGCATCGCGCAAGTGGCTTCGTACACAAACAACAACAAACGGCCTTACGACTGATGTCGTTCAACCATTAATATGATCGATAACCTTCTCTCTTTTTTATCATTACACCCTGAATACATTTTTCTAGCGGTTTTTTGTGTGGCCTTATGTGAATCTCTTGCAGTTGTCGGAATCATCGTACCGGGGGTTGGCTTAATCACGGCGGCCAGCATGATGGCTGGGAACCTTCAGCTTAACGTATGGGTTTTATTATTATGCGCCATAAGTGGTGCATTCTTGGGGGATTTAATTAGCTTTTACTTTGGGCGTATTTTTCAGCCTTTTTTACCTAACATTTGGCCATTCAAACAAAATCCCCAATGGATTAATAATGGTCATGATTTTTTTATGCGCCACGGAGGTAAAAGTATTTTCTTTGGGCGTTTCATTGGTCCTATCAGACCTTTTATTCCCATGGTGGCCGGTATGATGGCCATGCCTATCAAACGCTTTTTACTCTTAAATGGCTTATCCGCGATTGCTTGGGGCTTGGCTTATTTACTGCCGGGTTATTACTTAGGCGAGCAACTTGATATTAAGTGGCTGTTCAGCTGGCAAGGCATCGCCATATTAGTAGTTGTGTCCGCGGTTGCCTTAATAGTGAGCTACCGTTTAAAACACAGTCAATCCCAAGAACAAAAGCCATAAAAAAAGGCCATGAATCCTTCACGGCCTTTTTACCTAGGGCACAGCTAATGTACTAATGGTAATACTAGCTGATCAGCCGCAGCCCTTTAGATTAAGTTCGCTTAACAAAGACTTCACAGCATTCATTATGGATTATAGTTCAGGGTCACAAACTGACGGCTAACATTATTGGCACTGTCGTATGCGGCCACTTGCAACTGGTTTTCACCACGATTTAAGCGCACTTTTACATTAAAGTGCGTGGTGTATTCAAAGTGGCCTGGGAAGATATCCCCATCCGCATTCACCACTTGTATTTTCTTAACCCCCATACCCATATCAAACGCCATGCCTCGAATATCAACAATGCGCTGATTCACCGTTTCAGGCATTTCGATCACCTCCAGCACTGGGCCGGATTGGTCTGGAAAACTGTTTTTGTTATTCGGGTTTGTGCCAGCTTGTAACTCTTCAGCGTTACTGAAACCATCTCCATCGCTGTCATCATCTTGGGTATCGCCCACACCGTCACCATCGACATCGGCACTTTCTTGAGCGTTACGCGGAAATGGGTCTTGCCAGTTGTTCACCCCATCGCCATCGATATCGAGATCATAGCCATCCGGAATGCCATCGCCGTCTAAGTCAGCAGGCTTACTGCTTGGGTCTTTTGGATCGGTTTTTAACAGACGTTCATAGCGGTCGGCAATACCATCGCCGTCACTGTCCACGTCTTTTGCTTGAGAATACGAACTGATTAAACCTAATGTGCCGAAACACACCAGTAGTAAGGCGAATTTACCCATGGGAATATGCTTTTTTAATTATTATTTTTCGCCAGTCTACCATACGCCAGCGGAAAGTCATCCATGGCTCAAAGGCCTGAACGGGCTTAGGTTAGCGCGATGCAGATGCTTTACCCTGTGGTTCGCTTGCTTGGGCGGCCTGCAGTTTGGCAAGCTCTAGTTTACGCGAGGTAATGCATTCTTTGTAAGCATGGCGGATGCGGGTTTGGGTCTCCCCTTCCTGCCCTTGTATGCTGGTGAGCCATTGCTCAAACAGCCAGATTTCACGCTCTAATTTGTGGATTTGCTCATCATTATTATTGTTATTCATAAGCTGAATCTTCGTTACTTCCATTAGCGTATGCATTGTATGGCTATGCACGCATTAATCAACTAGGTTGGCCATCCTTGGCCAGCCCACATTTTCTTTATTTACCAGGCGCCGGTAAATCGGTTGAGCAAGCAATGGCGCGATTTTTATCATCGACTAAGATACCCGCCACAGCCGTACCTGATTTATTTTTCTGTGGACGTACAAGTAAGTAACCATCCACACAGAAGGCTTCTTTATTTGACGACTTAGGAGACACCTTAGTTGTGCTTTTTACATCCACTGATAGTAGCTTGAAGTTCTCAATGACATTAGCATCGTCTTCCGTCACATGTTTAATGTAACCTTTCATATCAAGCATAATCACAGCCACTGCAAACGCTACGATGGCTGCAACGATGGCTACTTTTATATCTCGTTCAGTGAATTTCATTTGGACTCCTAATCCGCTACTGCTTTGGTTAAGTATGCGCACCCATTGTTGCGCTTGCATTTAAAATGAATGACGATTTAAAGTTATTGCTCGCCCCATAAGGGCATTAAGTCTTGCTCGATACCAAGATGGTTAAGCATTCTTGCCACCATAAAGTCCACCAAGTCTTCGATAGACTGAGGGTTATGATAAAAGCCTGGGCTGGCGGGCATAATAGTGACCCCCATATTGGCAAGCTTAAGCATGTTTTCTAGGTGTATCGGGCTAAAGGGGGTTTCTCGCGGCACCAATATAAGCGTGCGCTTTTCTTTGATGGCCACATCGGCTGCCCGTTCAATTAAATTGTTACTGGCACCTGTGGCAATGGCGCTGAGCGTGCCCGTTGAACAAGGGCAAACAATCATAGGCCCTTTTCGGCCTGAGCCGCTGGCCACTGGCGCAAACCATTGTTCACGGCCAAACACCTTGATTTGTCCCGCTTGAGCTTGGCAGTAATCACTTAAATGGGCCTGCATTTTTTCAGCAGTGCCAGGCAGCTTAACCTGGCTTTCAGTAGCAAACACCACTTGCGCCGCTTTACTCACCATCACATACACTGGGCGATTCGCCGCCACTAAACATTGCAGTAACCGCAGCGCATAGGGCGCACCGGAGGCCCCGGTAATGGCTAATGTAATTGGTGCATGTTGTTCATATTCAAACGCCATAGTGGTCCTTTAGGGCTTGGGCAAGCTGTTGATGAATACCCGCAAAGCCACCGTTACTCATCAAAACAATGGCATCACCCGCCTTAGCGTGCTCAACAAGGTGGGCGATTATAGCGTCTACGTCATCCATTAATAGTGCGGATTGGCCTAATTCGCCACAACCGTTAATAACAGGCTGCATTTCCCAGTCGAGCCCTTTGGGCTGAAACCAGATACTGGTATCGGCATGGGTGACGGACTGAGGCAGCGCTTGTTTGTGTATTCCCATACGCATGGTATTGGACCTCGGTTCAATCACCGCCCAAATATGATGAAAGCGACCACTGTTTTTCACACCCGCAAGCGTGCTTTCGATGGCCGTTGGGTGATGGGCAAAGTCATCGTACACCTCAATGTCATTTACCGTGCACACCAGCTCCATGCGACGCTTTACCCCTTCAAAGCGATTAAGCGCATCAATGGCGTCTTTGGGGAGAATCCCCACATGATAAGCAGCCGCAATACAGACCAAGGCGTTCTTCACGTTATGAATCCCGGTTTGGCTCCAGTTCACCTCTCCAACCAGCTGGTCTTTTTGTAACACTTTAAAGTGCGATCCTGAGGCATCGATTAATTCATACTGCCAGTCCACCCCAATTTGCACCTTAGGCGTCCAGCAGCCTTTTTCTAAGGTAGCTTGCAGATGCATTTCATCGGCTGGATAAATAATCTGGCCATCACCCGGAATCGTGCGCACCAAGTGATGAAACTGAGTTTTGATGGCCTCAATGTCATTAAAAATATCCGCGTGATCAAATTCCAAATTATTAAGGATCACGGTTCGTCCGTGATAGTGAACAAACTTTGAACGCTTATCAAAAAACGCACTGTCATATTCATCTGCTTCCACCACAAAAAAGTCGCTCTTGCCCATACGTGCAGACACACCGAAGTTTTTAGGCACCCCGCCGATTAAAAAACCCGGCTCAAATCCGCAGTCTTCTAAAACCCAGGTGAGCATGCTCGTGGTGGTGGTTTTACCGTGAGTACCGGCCACGGCCATCACCCACTTGTCTTTCAAAATATGATCGGCCAAATAAGCAGGGCCTGATGTGTATGGGATTTGTTTGTTCAGCACATACTCCACCGCCACATTGCCGCGACTCATGGCATTGCCGATCACCACTAAATCTGGTTTGGGTTGCAAGTGAGCTTCATCAAAACCTTGCATGATCTCAATGCCTGCCTGTTCTAACTGGGTACTCATGGGCGGGTAAACGTTTTGATCCGACCCTGTCACACGATGACCCTGTGCCACGGCTAACTGAGCCAAGGAACCCATGAAGGTGCCGCAAATACCTAAAATATGAATATGCATGTTTTCTCAATAAAACCTTATTCTTGTGGCGCCTATTTAAAACTAAAGACCAATGAAATGGTAGGCGCTCATGACCGCAGAACGCTCACAGAGCAAGACCCTAGTACCAATAGCCAGTCCAACTTTATCATCGATCGCACCAATACGTGATGCACCTATTATTTTTTTCCCTTTATATGCCCTTTTTTAGCGCTTTTGCATATATGTGCTACACCTAATGTATGGCCCCAGCCTTACAGGGCTGTTCATAAATCAATATAAATAGGATGAATTATGGCGATGAAACATATTGCCTGCGCGGCGGTTCCCTTATTGATGGCAGCATTGCCAACACAAGCGGTTACTGTAGAGCAGCTCAATCAGCAAGTTCAGCAAATGAACAAACGCATTGCAGAGCAAGATAACAAGCTTCGCATCAATGGTTTTGCTAGTTTTGGTTTAGTCCAATCCGACAATGAGGGCTCTTATCATAGAGGCATTACTGACGAACCAAATTTCCGCCGCTATACAAAGGCTGGCGTTCAAATGACCTTTAACATCGATGACAGCACCTCTGTAATCACCCAATTAGTATCAAAAGGCGAAAATGACTTTGACACCAGAGCAGACTGGCTTTATCTCAAACATAGCTTTGGTAACGGCCTAACAGTTAAAGCTGGCCGTTTACGTAAACCAAACTACCTACTTTCTGAATTCTTTGATGTTGGCTATGCCATGCCTTGGACTCAACCACCGGTTGAAGTTTACGGTGTGTTAGAAACAAGCGCCAACTATGAAGCAGTCGACCTAACATATGACTTTGAAATTGGTGATTGGAGTGCCTATACACAAGTTCAATATGGTCGTTCGATCACATCTGAGATAGTCTCAAAAAATTTACTGGCGTTTAACTTCAGCATGAACAATGGTGATCTCACCTTACGTGCTGGTTACTCTCAAGCTGATGCAGGAATCGTATCAGGCTCAAATACTGAAACATTAGTAACTGGGATTAATACCGCTATTGCAAGCACAAACATAGCCGGTGATGCGGCCTCTCTTGGTGGTACAAACAAAGGAACATTCTTTGGTTTAGCTGCCATGTATGATAACGGCCAGATGGTACTCATCAGTGAGTATAACTCACTAACAGTAGACAGCGTTTTAGCTGATCAGGATGGTTATTACCTAATGGGTGGTTATCGTATTGGTCAATGGATGCCATATTTGACAGTGGCTCATGAAGAAACAACCGATGATAGCGACCGCGTCGCGACGTCCATCCCTGCATTAAGTGGTTCACCTGCAACAGAAGCAGCAACACTAGCAGGTATCAATACGGCACTAACAGCCTTAAATGTTGAGCAAGACCGTACTGCAATAGGTGTGCGTTACGACTGGAAACCAGGTGTAGCGATTAAAGTTCAATACGACATGGTAGATGTAGGCGATACGGCTGGGGAGTTCGACCCAGCACCAACAGAAGACACCGCCAACATTCTTTCAATCACTATTGATACAGTATTTTAAGGGAGGAGATAACAATGAAGAATCTAACTTTCAAATTGCTAGCCGCTCTAACCTTAATCGGCTGTTTCACTGTCGCTCAAGCAGGCCCAGTGGTGGTGGTAGGTAAAAGTAGTCCAATTGGAGCATCAAATGAGGATGACATAGTCAAAGCCTTCTTAGGTAAAAAGAAAGACTTAGGCGGTGTTTCCGTGGTGCCCATTGACCAAGGCGAAGGCAATGCAGCGCGCAATGATTTTTATGCCAATGTGGTGAAAAAATCAGAGGCTCAGCTGAAGTCTTATTGGTCTCGCTTGATTTTCACTGGTAAAGGCCAAGCCCCTCAAGTCGTGGGCGGTGACGCTGAAGTGAAAAACATGGTGGCCACTAACCCGAACATCATTGGCTACATCGATGAATCCGCGGTGGATGGCTCAGTGAAGGTGGTTTATAAGCCTTAATTGACCTTGCGGGTAAAAAAACCAGGCATTGCCTGGTTTTTTTTTGTCTGTGGTTTTAAAAGCGATAAAATTATTCAAGTAATCAAATTATACGCTTAACCCCTAGCTCGTTTTCAAATCAGCACAACCTGCGTTTCACAAAAGATACAATCTCGTCTAAAAGACGTCATTCACCATATGTGTGCACACTGCACTAGAAGCATTAAAGTGAAAAGCACATTTAACACCATCTATGAGCACCAATTAAATTACTTGCCGAGTTAAATTGGTGCACCCAACGCGCACCAAAAACTCATGGTCAATTCTTAACCCGCCCAATAATGTCTCAATCCATGTGCACCATATTACTCAGGTGCCATCATTTTTATCCTTTTTGTGGGTCAGTATTGTGCAATTTTTGGTTATTTAATTTTATTTCCAAAAAATATCATGCTTGGCATATGGGTTGCTCTAACAGGTTATAAATAAAAATAATCGGCTTAATTAAAATCGAAAAACATTGAAACCTTCCCATATAAAAAAGGATGTCACATGAAAAAATCACTCCTCACCAGCAGCATCGCCGCTATTGTTCTAAGCAGTAGCATGAGTGTCCAAGCCCAAACGTTTGATGACTTTGTGAAAGGCAGCGCAGTGGATTTAAACTTTCGATTCAGAACGGAATCCGTGGACACCGACTCAACAAAGGAAACAGCACTGGCCAACACACTAAAATCACGATTAACCTTTAAGAGCGCTGACATTGCAGGTTTATCTGTATTGATAGAGGGAGATAATGTTTTTCATATCAATGACGACTTTAACGACAAAGAAAATGGCAACACTGAATATAATTTAGTGCTCGATCAAGAAACAACTCAGCTTAACCAGGCCTATGCTCAGTTTGTCGGTTTCGACTCCACCATAAAAGCCGGTAACCAACGCATACTGCTGGACAACCAGCGTCATGTAGGCGGCGTGGCCTTTCGTCAAGATGAAGCCACGTTTGATGCTGTTTCTATTTCATCGAACGCAATCGACAATTTGACTATTTTTGCAGCTATCGCGAACAATCGAAACACCATCACCAATGACAACACGGAAGAAAGCATTAATTTACTAAATGTTAAGTACTCTATCGATCAAGACGTATCGGCTAGCGTATTTTATTACGGCATCAAAGATGTCGGCCAGCCAGACTCCGGGACTGACTTTGACACCTTTGGCATTCGTTCAAGTGGTGCCATTGAAGGCATCAGCTTTGAAGCAGAATTGGCCACACAAAATAAAACCACGGCTGCAGGCGGCGACTTTGATTCACTTTATTACCATATTAATGCGGGTACAAAATTAGGTGCGGTAAAGGCTACGCTGGGATATGAAGCCTTTGGCAGTGATAACGGTGAGGCTGCATTTGCCACACCACTTGGTACAAACCATAAGTTTCTTGGTTGGAGCGATGCCTTCCTGACTGGTGGCGACAATGATGGTATCCAAGACTTTTACGCCAGCGGCGTCAGCATGATCTCTGGTATTAAACTCGTTGCCCAATTCCATAACTTCAGCACCGCTGAAAACGGTGATGCACTTGGTAACGAACTTGGGTTCATGATGAATAAAAACTTCAGCAATTACAGTGCAAACTTAAAAGTGGCCCAATACCTAGCATCAGACTACGCTGAGAATAATTTATCAAAAGCCGACACCACTAAAATTTGGTTCACGGCCAGCGCTAAATTTTAATTTTTCCAACTTAAGGCCTGACAGGTCAACCTAAGATGAGATGCGTTTAACACCTCTATCGGTTAAACGCATCCCAAATAATGAACCGACCTATCTCACTCACCCCCCGCCCAACCTAAAAGCTTGCCATAAAAATCAAGCTTTCACTATTTGAACATCGAAGTGAACGCCACAGCGACTCAAATAAGCGCACCAAAATAAAACAGACCATACAAACACCTTCGCACCAGCATTGAACACCCTTGAGTTTAAGTCTCAGTTTATGTGCAATAAAAACCATGCAAAAACCATAAAACCCTTTTAAAACAATAACTTAAATACATGGCACAGGCATTGCTAAATAACCCGCAGAATCCAACTTTAGTCCGCCCGTTCATTTCGGCATGGAGAGAGACATGACAAAAAAACAAAACCTCATCGTGATTGGTAACGGTATGGTGGGCCATAAATTTCTAGAAAGCCTCGTCAATTTAGAGCAGGCAGAGCACTTTAATATCACAGTTTTATGTAAAGAGCCGCGTCCAGCTTATGACCGCGTTTATTTGTCATCTTACTTCTCTGGAAAGACGGCGCAGGACCTGAGCTTGGTCAGCGATGGTTTTTTTGAAAACCACCAAATTCATTTGAAACTTAACACCACTGCAGAGCAGATTGACCGACAAGGCAAAACCGTCACCACACAAAATGGTGAAATACTCAGTTATGACAAATTGGTGCTGGCCACAGGCTCTTATCCATTTGTACCGCCCGTCCCTGGACATGAACGTGAAAATTGCTTGGTCTATCGCACCATAGAAGACTTAGAAGCCATAACCGCTGGCGCAAAAAACTCTAAGGTGGGTGTTGTCGTTGGTGGCGGTCTTTTAGGACTTGAAGCTGCAAACGCATTAAAAGATTTGGGCCTAGAAACACACGTGGTGGAATTTGCACCGCGCCTAATGGCCGTTCAAGTGGATGATGCGGGTGGCACGTTACTGAAACATAAAATACAAGAGCTAGGCGTTCGAGTTCATACCAATAAAAACACACAAAATATCACCGACGGTGATACCTGCAAACATAAAATGGAATTTGCAGATGGCGAAAGTCTTGAAACGGACCTTATTTTGTTCAGTGCCGGTATTCGCCCACAAGATGCGATTGCACGCCGTTGCGACTTAGAACTCGGGCCTCGTGGTGGCATTCTCATCAATAATCACTGCCAAACATCGGATGATGATATTTACGCCATTGGTGAATGCGCGCTTTGGGGCGGCATGATTTATGGTTTGGTGGCACCAGGTTACAACATGGCTAAAGTGGCGGCGCAGCATCTGACTAACAGTGGCGACGCAAGCTTCGAGGGTGCGGATATGAGCACGAAACTAAAATTAATGGGTGTCGATGTGGCATCCATTGGTGACTGCCATGCTCGCACTGAAGGGGCTTTGAGTTATGCCTACACAGACGAAGTGAATCAAGTTTACAAAAAGATTGTGGTCAGCGCGGATAAAAAATTATTGCTCGGCGCCGTGATGATTGGTGATGCAGAAGATTACGGCAACCTTTTGCAAATGGCACTGAATAACATCGAACTACCTGCCATGCCTGAGGCTTTAATCCTACCGTCATTAGATGGGGCCGCTAAACCCGTATTAGGCACCGATGCGCTCCCTGAGACCGCCCAAATTTGTTCCTGTAATGATGTCAGTAAAGGCGCTATTTGTTGCAGTGTTCAAAATGGCGCTCAAACACTTGGAGACATAAAAGCCGAGACCACCGCTGCAACGGCTTGTGGTGGCTGTACGGCACTTGTCACACAAGTTATGAATGCAGAATTAACCAAACTGGGTGTCGAAGTGAACACTGATATCTGCGAGCACTTTGCATACACCCGCCAGGATATTTATAACATTGTACGGATCGAAGGCATCCGCACTTTTTCTGAGTTAATTTCTAAATACGGCAAAGGCCACGGCTGTGAAATATGTAAGCCCCTCGTGGGTTCTGTTTTAGCCTCTTGCTGGAATGAATATGTGTTAGATGACAAACACATTGGCCTACAAGATACCAATGACATCTACCTTGGCAACATGCAAAAAGACGGCACATACTCTGTTGTACCGCGCATTCCTGGTGGTGAAATCACACCTGATGGTTTGCTGGTCATTGGTCAAGTTGCAAAGGATTTTGGCTTATACACTAAGATCACAGGGGGGCAGCGAATTGATTTATTTGGGGCACAACTGCACGAGCTTCCTCAGATTTGGCAGCGACTCGTGGACGCCGGCTTTGAAACAGGCCATGCCTATGGCAAATCTCTGCGTACGGTCAAATCCTGTGTCGGCTCGACATGGTGTCGCTTCGGTGTGGATGACTCAATGGCACTCAGTATCGAATTAGAAAACCGATATAAGGGATTACGCTCACCACACAAAATCAAGTTCGCGGTTTCTGGCTGTACCCGTGAGTGTGCCGAGGCTCAATCAAAAGATGTGGGTGTCATTGCAACTGAAAATGGCTGGAATTTATACGTCTGTGGCAATGGTGGTATGAAACCCCGCCACACGGATTTATTAGCGCAAGGTTTAGATAAAGAAACCTTAATCAAATACATTGATCGCTTCTTACTATTTTATGTCAAAACCGCTGACCGCTTACAGCGTACCAGTGTCTGGATGGACAACCTTGAAGGCGGGCTGGACTACTTAAAACAAGTGGTCATAGACGACTGCCTTGGCATGGCAGAAGAGTTTGAACGCCAAATGGGCGCCGTGGTTGAGAGCTATCAATGTGAATGGAAAACCACCATTGAATCCCCTGATAAACTGAAGCGATTTAGCCACTTTATCAATGCCGATAAACCTGATGAAAATGTCCAGTTTGTCAAAGAGCGCGGACAAATTCGTCCCGCCAATGAAAAAGAACGTATGAATAAAGACAACTTAATCGCCATAAGCTAAGGATTGATCATGAGTAATTTTATCGATGTATGCGCATTAAATGATATCAATCTAGATACTGGCGTATGTGCATTAGTAAACGAGCAACAGGTGGCGATTTTTCGCCCCGCCGCTAGTAATGATGTATTTGCTATTAATAATTTTGACCCCATCGGTAAGGCCAACGTGCTTAGCCGCGGTTTAATCTGCGATATAAAAGGGATGCTCACAGTAGCGAGCCCTTTATATAAACAGCATTACTCCCTAACCACAGGTGAATGCTTAGAGGATGAAACCATCAGTATTACAACCTATCAAACCAAAATAGAAAACGAACGTGTATTAGTGGCGATTTAACGCACCCGTTACAACGAAAAGACTTAAACAATGTGACGTTTACTAATCCCAACGGAGGCCGTAAAAATAGCATCGCTTAAGGTAGAGATCCCCTTTGGGCCGTCTAATGGCAAATTAGATGGCCCCTTTTTCTCACCTTATGCCATTAATTAAAACAAGAGCAATGCATGACAGCCAAATTAGTGATCATTGGCAACGGTATGGCCGGTGCTAAATTATTAGAAGAATTAAACAGCTCTGAGCACGCCTACGACATCACGGTGTTTGGAAATGAGCCTTATGGTAACTATAACCGCATCATGCTCTCCCCTTTATTAGCGGGCGAAAAGACTCTCCAAGAGATCATGGTCTTTGATCGCCCTTGGTATGATGCGAATGGCATTACCCTTTATACTGGTGCAGAAAAAGCGATCGTAAGAATCGACCGACTCAATAAATGTGTGACGACCAAAGACGGCAAGCATACCTTTTATGACCGACTTGTCATTGCCACCGGTTCCAACCCTTTCATGCTACCTATTGAAGGCACCGATCTAGATGGCGTCATGAGCTTTCGTGATATTCGTGACGTGGATAATATGATCAGCGTTGCAAAACAGTACAAAAAAGCGGTGGTTATTGGTGCCGGTTTATTAGGCTTAGAAGCCGCTATGGCGTTATGTGGACGCGGTATGCATGTCACCGTTGTACATAACAGTAAACTACCTTTAAATCGTCAACTGGACCAAGAAGCCGGTCAACTGCTCAAACAAGCTTTAGAAACTCGTGGGTTGAATTTTAAAATGGAAGCCGTCACTCAATCGATTCAAGGTAAGCTTCGTGTTGAAAAAATACAGTTTTCCGATGGCAGTCAATTAGAAGCCGATCTTGTGATTATGGCTATCGGTATTCGACCTAATATCAAGCTCGCACAAGACTGCGGTTTATACTGTAAAAAAGGCATTATCGTCAGTGACACACTACAAACCTATGACCCTAGCATTTATGCATTGGGCGAATGCATCGAACATCGCGGCCAGACATTCGGTTTAGTCGCTCCACTATATGATCAAGCAAAAGTATTGGCCAATCACTTGAGCGAACACGGTGTTGCACAGTTTCAGACCTTGCCCACCGCAACAAAACTTAAGGTAACGGGAATCCATTTATTTTCTGTAGGTAACTTTTTAGGCACGCCCCATAGCGAATACATTTTCTACCGCCATACTCAGCAAGGTATTTATAAAAAGATCGTTATTGAGAGCAACAAAATCATTGGTGCCGTACTATATGGCGACACTCAGGAAGGGCCTTTCTATCATGAGTTGCTGGATGCCCAGACCGATATTCAATCTATCCGCCCATATTTAATGTTTGGCAAAGCACTGTGTGAATCTAAAAGTGACAGTCTGAATCAACACATTCATCGTTATGAGGTGACCTCATGAGTATCATCACCTCAACTCAAACAAACACACATCCAAACCAATCGAGTAAGGACACAACCTGTGCTTATTGCGGCGTTGGCTGTGGTATTAAGGCCACCGTAAATACAACCGAACGCACCATTCGGGTTAGCGGTCTTGACCATCACCCTGCGAACCTAGGTCGTTTGTGTTCTAAAGGCAGCGCCTTAGACCAAACCGTTTCACTTGATGGGCGCTTATTAGAACCAAAGATCAACAACCAAGTGGTCTCTTGGGATGAAGCGCTTGATAAAGTGGCCACTGGTTTGAGTGAGATCATCAAACAACACGGCCCAGATGCGGTGGCATTTTATGTTTCAGGCCAATTGTTAACTGAAGATTACTATGTGGCCAACAAGCTAATGAAAGGTTACATAGGCAGTGGCAACATCGATACCAATTCTCGTTTATGCATGTCCTCCTCTGTTGTGGGTCACAAGCGTGCCTTTGGCACCGATACCGTACCGGGTTGTTACGATGACTTTGAACAAGCCGAATTAATTACGTTGGTGGGCAGTAACACCGCTTGGTGCCACCCTGTGTTATTTCAACGCATCAAAAAACTTAAAGAAGCCAACCCCAATGTTAAAGTAGTGGTGATTGACCCTCGTCGCACACAAACCTGTGATATTGCCGACCTCCATTTGCCACTTAATCTAGGCACCGATGTTTGGTTATTTAATGGCTTGCTCAATAGCATTAACCAACAAAATAAAATCAACTCTGATTACGTGCAGCAGCATTGCGATGGTTTAAATGAAGCGATCATTAGCGCACAACAAAGTGCAGGTGACATCAAATCATTAGCAGACACACTGGGTGTAAATGAAGACGACTTAAAACAATTTTATAATTGGTTTTGCAATACTGAAAAAAGCGTCACGCTATATAGTCAAGGCGTGAATCAATCCAGTTCGGGTACCGATAAAGTGAACAGTATTTTAAATTGTCACCTTGCCACTGGACGGATTGGTAAACCGGGCATGGGCCCGTTTTCAATGACAGGCCAACCCAATGCCATGGGTGGCCGTGAAGTGGGTGGGCTGGCCAATACACTGGCTGCACATATGGATTTTACCGAAGACAGTATTGCCCGTGTGAAAACGTTTTGGCAATCCCCAACAATGGCCACACAAAGTGGCTTAATGGCGGTAGACATGTTCGACGCCATTGACGAAGGCAAAATCAAAGCGGTTTGGATAATGGCCACCAACCCTGTGGTCAGCCTACCTAATGCCGACAAAGTGAAACACGCTTTAAAAAAATGCGATCTTGTGGTGATCAGCGATTGTATTGATCTAACCGATACAGGTGATTTAGCCCATGTAAAACTACCCGCCACCGGCTGGAGCGAAAAAGACGGCACCGTCACCAATAGTGAACGTCGCATTTCTCGCCAACGGGGATTATTTCAACCTGCTGGCAATGCCATGCATGATTGGCAAATTATTTGTGAAGTGGCTAAACGTATGGGCTTTAACGATGGCTTTAATTATCATCACCAAGCAGAGATTTTCCGTGAACATGCTGCCCTTTCTGGCTTTGAAAATTCAGACGCTGCTGAGCATAGACGCCGTGATTTTGATATTAGTGGTTTAGCCAACATCAGCAATGATGAGTATGAAAACCTTGAACCGATTCAATGGCCCGTGAATGCAGAACACCCAAACGGTCGTGAGCGATTTTTTGCACAAGGTGATTTTTTTACACCTAACCGCAAAGGAAAACTGCTCCCTATCACGCCTAAACTTCCCATTAATCCGCCAACTAATGACTATCCTCTGCGTTTAAACACCGGTCGTATTCGTGATCAATGGCACACCATGACGCGTACTGCGTTGGCGCCACAATTAAACCAACACATCAGTCAACCATATGTAGAAATTCATGCCAGCGATGCAAAAAAACGAGACTTATCGAATGGACAATTAGTATGTGTCACCAGTAAATGGGGCAAGATGATGGCACCGGTTAGCATTAATCAAAATCCAAAAGCCGGTGATATTTTTGTCCCCATGCACTGGACGGCACAGCTATCTAAAACTGGCCGAGTTAACCCTGTGGTGAATCCAGAAGTGGACGCGTTTAGTAAGCAGCCTGAAAGCAAACACACCCCAGTTCAAGTGAATGCATTTAACGCCCATTGGTTTGGTTTTGTATTAAGCCGTCACCCAATCGATTGGCCTAACAGTGAATATATTGTGTCTGCAAAAGGTAGCCAGCATACACGTCTGGAACTTGCCGACAGTGGCAAACTTAAAGCGCCCATTCAAACCATGCTGGCTTGGCTGGGTTTTCACAGTGTTGCGCAAATGCAAGCACAAGCATTGGAAATTCTCAGCTACGAAGACGAAACCTCTGGCTTGTACCGTCTGGCGTTAATTAACCAAAACGGTCAACTAGAAGCCGTTGCCATGGTCGCTCCTAACATGCAGCTGCCAGAACGTACTTGGCTGGCCAGCCAATTTGCAAAAGAGACATTAGATAATCGAGCCCGTGCAGCCCTATTGAGCGGCTATGCTCCTGCCGGTGAAGATATTGGTCCCATTGTGTGCGCTTGTTTTAGTGTGGGAGAGAAAACCATCCAAAGCGCAGTAAAAGCGGGCTGTAAAACACCCAGTATGGTCGGTGAACAACTAAAGGCGGGGACTAACTGTGGCAGCTGCGTGCCTGAGATTAAGGAAATTATTGCGCAAACATAACCAACAAAGGCTCCATTCAATGGGAGCCTGTTTCTTGTTTTATAATCACAGCGTGATCTCACTCAATTTTCATAACTAGCCCTCACTCATATAGGGTTGTATAATTTCCTAATACTTTTAGTCATTCTTATTGTTAATAGGACGCCATAATGAACTTCGATCAAATTCCAGCAGGCAAAGACGCTCCTGAAGATATCTATGTTGCGATCGAGATCCCAGCAAACTCTAGCCCTATCAAGTACGAAATCGACAAAGATATGGGTGGTGCATTATTAGTTGACCGTTTCATGGCAACCCCTATGTTTTACCCTGCTAACTATGGTTTCATCAACCACACCCTAGCGGACGATGGGGATGCTCTGGACGTATTGGTGATCACCCCTTACCCAGTGCAAGCGGGCTCAGTAATTCGTTGTCGTCCAGTTGGCGTGCTAAACATGACGGACGAAGCCGGTGGCGATGCGAAATTACTTGCCGTTCCACACAGCAAAATCACCAAGATGTATGATGACATTAACGACATTAACGATGTTCCTAAGTTGCTTCGTGATCAAATCGCGCATTTCTTTGAGAACTACAAAGATCTTGAAGAAGGCAAATGGGTTAAAGTGGAAGGCTGGGGTGACGCAGCTGACGCTAAGAAAGCCATCGTTGATTCTATTGCCGCCTATAACGCAGCAAAATAACCAAAGCAAGCAAAGCGTAAAAGCCCGCTATTTAGCGGGCTTTTTTATGTTTGGGGGAATTTGAACCCGTAGATCAATATACATTTTCATGATGGTTAAAAAACATACTTTATACTGTACATCATTTCACGGCCTCTAGCTGGCACCCCATCAGACAAGTCACCTTCTTGTGAAGCGGATGCATATTGGTTATCGCTAAGATTTTTTATTGAAAATTGATTTGATAAATTTTTACTCACTTGATAATTAAACTTGAAGTTTGTACTCCAGCTGGATGGTATGCTTTCAAATTCATTGGTATTAATTTGCGTTTCTCGCTCACCATGATACACCGTAGATAAATTAAAACTGGCTGTTTGGTATACATAACTGAACATTAAGCTAGCGGTGGTTTTACTTTGTATAAAGAAGTTATCAGGAGCAGAAAGAAGCTCACTATAGGTCAGTCTAATCCAGCTATCAGTGGCGGCGTTCCAGTTACCTTCAAATTCGATACCATGGCCATCAGAATCATTACCACTGGTATATTCTCGGATACTGTTCTCATTGAGAGCAATATTAATAGGGTCACTGTACTCATTATAATAGCCACCCACTTGTAGATTAAAACGCGACTGTACATGTTGATAAATCAAGTCATAGGTTTTAATCGTTTCATGTTTTAAATCAGGGTCCCCTTTAATAATTGGACTTTCTGGGTTGGCCATCTCGTTCAATGATGCCGCTCTGAATGCTTCGCCATAAAGGGCCTTAATAAAATTGTTCTCATCAACGGATATGACCCAGCCCAGTCTTGGGCTCCAGTGGGAGGCCACTGAATCACTCGAGTCATAACGAAGACCAAAATTGAGTTGATGCTGGGACGATATTTTCCAAATATTTTGTGCGTATATACCCAGCATGTCTTTACCACTGACAACATCAGAAACCGTTTTCTGATTAAAATCACCATAGTATTCAACCGGTATGACGCCTTCATATAGCTGGCCGGTATTGTAATTATTCTGAGCCTCTGAGGTGAGCTCACTGTTTCGGTGCCAATCAAATCCCCATTGCAAGCTTATATTTTCTTTAAGCTGAAAATCATTGTGAAACTTTGCTCGATACCCTTCACTTCGAATTTTTGCTTTTATGAATACAGGCGCATTGCTTTGCGGGTTACTGATAGCAAATAAATCACCAGGTGCGGTTATTTGGGAATCAATATCGGCCGTGACATATCGATAACCCAGCTCAAAATAAGAGGCGCTGTTTTCTGTTAATTTAAAATCTTGTTTTATATGTGTGCCATAGTGTTGATAGACATTTGCGTTAAAATCATTTGAGATCGTACCTAATGAGTAGAAGTCATCGCCGGAAGCTTGCTGGGCATAGAATGATACTCGGGTTTGTCCCCTTGATAACATCGTTCTGAATTCAAGTAACGCACGAGGGTCTTGGGTGCTCTCATTACCAGACTCAAAGGAACGCTCTAACCAGTATTCATCTCCCTGGTCTTGTTGATAATTCAAGTAGGTATCCAGCTTGAGAATGTCCGATTTCAATGTCGAATTAATGGAGACAGCTTGCTTATTAAAGTTACCCAGTTTTAAACTAACGGCATTCACATCGTGTTTAGAGATAATATTAATCACGCCAGAAAAAGCCCCCGTGCCGTAAAGTGCAGACCCAGGGCCTCGTATTACTTCTAGCCTGTCAATATTATCTAACGTCATCAAACGTACCGAGCCGTTAGCGGCACCACTTCTGGGGTCATTCAGCACTTGTCCATCTAGTAACAGCAAGACTTCTTTCGATTGCCCGCCATTGCGTCGCCCGCGAAAACTAAAGCCATAACTGAAGTTAGAATCGGCCGTACGCTGGGTTTGCACACCTGGGACGTAGTCGAGTAATTCATG
>JBNMQC010000028.1:0-22612 GCA_051277445.1 Bermanella sp.
TGTCTGGTGGTCTTGTTGGCATTATTTCAGTGGCCGCTGGCCTTGATTTATACAGCCCAACTTTGGCGTTCATCATTGCAGTGTGCATGGGCTTTGCGGCGGTTTGGTTTGCTAAGTTCTTAGAAAAACGCGGTATCGATGATGCAGTGGGCGCCGTGGCCGTTCATGGTTTTACCGGTTTTGTTGCTGTTATTTTAGTGGGCGTATTTGCAAGTGGCACACCCAATATGGGCGATAACCCTGAGATCAGCTTCTTAGGCCAAAGTTTAGCGGCGGTGATTATGGCACTGTTAGGCTTTATTCCAGGTTACGGTTTATCGCTGCTGCTTAAAAAGTTAAACGCGCTGCGTGTACCTGAGTCTGCAGAGGACCTGGGTATTGATGAAGTGGAGCTGCTTGCCAAGCCATATCCGGAGTCAAATACTCCCGCATCAACCGACAGCGACGTGCCAAATAAATTGGCCAACGTTGAACCACAGGGAATTTAATTATGGGTACTTCAATTACCACATGGGAAAATGTGACTGCGTATTTCACATTTGCGGATTCACCGATCATGCTTATGTTGTTTGCACTGGGTGCAGTAGGCATCGTCATCGGTTTAATAGGGAGCATTATTAAGCATGAGAACGAAGCGTTTGATAAGCTGAAGTGATACTTCAACCTGATGACACATAAGTGATAACACGAAGCCGGCTTATTTTTAGGCCGGTTTTGTGTTTTTAAGACGCTAATCTGCAATTTTTATATTGTATTTTTGTAAAAATATCTCTTCTTTATTACCTTTTATTGCACTGCGGCCTTGATTCCATATTTCGATTAATACGTGTTTTTTTTGGGGTGGTATTTTCTTTGAGAAAATGGGGCGTTCAATCAATTTGTTTTCTAATCCTGGGCGAATAATCTTGAGCTTATCTTCTAGATTCAGTCGATGTAATGCATGCTGTAGTACCAGTTCATTGTCTGCGTATAAATCGATTCTATTCTCACTGATCATACGAAAAATACGATCAACCACGTCATCATAACCGGCAATGACTTCTATGAAATTTGAGTGGTTTGGGTTATCTATGTAGTTTTGATAATCCACACTCATTGAGCTGTAATCCCAGCCAGGGCCAGTGGCAATACGTTTATTTTTTATGGATTTGACACCATTATATTGCCACGTGTCATCTTGTCTTACGACAAAGGCGGTGGTGTAGGCGAAGGTCGCTACTTGAGCAAAATCAAATACATTTTCAGCTTCTTTTGAATACAGGTATTCAGGGAGGATGTCACATAAACCCTCAGAGACCATATCTAACCCCCTTGCTAAAGGGACTTCATAAAAGGTCAATGTATACCCTTTTTCTGAGTATATGGATTGCAGCATATCGATCACAACACCACGGTTTTTCGATTGCTTAGTAGGGAAAATTGTCATCGGCGCCCATTGGTCATAACAGATATTTAGGTTGTTTGCGTACCCGGTAGCCTGGACTGTTATTAAGCCTATGACGAACGTCAGTTTTAATAATTTCTTTTTGAATTGCACGCGGGTTGATGTTTTAGTATTCAATGCGATCACGACCTTTACCCTTTGCACCATAAAGTTTCATATCGGCTCGTTTAAATAATTCATCAATCGTATTGTCATCTGGTGTTGATGTCTCGATGCCAAGACTGACTGTAAAATTGATTCTTTCATCTTCAATTTGTAATGTTGAATGACTGGTGGCATGTCTTATCTTATCGGCAATCTTGTAGGCTTCTTCGGCTCCCGTATCAGGAAGGAATACTGCAAATTCTTCACCGCCTACTCGACCCACTAGGTCTGATTTTCTAAGTAGGTCACGGATAGTCTGTGTGAAATGAATGAGTACTTGATCGCCAGTATGATGTCCAAACGTATCATTGATGACTTTGAAGTGATCTAAATCCATTAATACAAAGGAGGCTTTCGATTTTTGCCGCTGTGATAGGGCTAATAATTGCTGTGCGGTATCAAAGAAACTGCCTCGATTTAATATGCCAGTTAATGAATCTCTCGTGGCCAATTCCTTAAGTTTATTATTCGATACTTGCAATGCATGTGTGCGTTTTTCAACGGCTTCCTCTAACCATTTTCGCTTTTCCTTTTCGTTTTCAATTAATTCATTTTGATTGTTTTTTAGCGATGACAGCATTTTGTTAATGTGTTTTTCAAGCGCTCTTAATTCATTGTCGTCGGTATTTGAAAGGTTGATTACGTTATCTAAATTATGACTTTTTTGAACATCATTGACCTGTAGCATGAGTTCTTTTATAGGGCTACCCATGTAGCGATCAAAGGCCCATACAAATAACCAAAATAAAATAGACAGCTTGATGATGGCTGTAATGGCGATGAGTGCAAAACCAAAGAGTACTCGGTCTAAAACCACTTGCGAGGATGAGTAAAGCGTGAGGGATCCAAGAAATATCTGTCTTTCATTCAGTGTCCAATATAAATCAGATTGTGTGCTAAATATTGATAATGGCTGGGACTCTGGTGTGTATGACCGTTCGGATATGAGATCTTCAGTGCTTTTATCTTGGATGTCGACACCGACAATGATGGGCATCTTGATGAGGCCTGCAATGAGTACATTCATCTGATTTTGGTTATATTGCCAAAGGCTGGTGGCAATGGGTCGATTAACCGTGACCTCTAGTTGCTTTAATTCTTTTACGATGGAATCTTGAGTTTTAAGGTATTCACTCAAAAACTGCAGGCAAGTGATCAGGCAGGTTACGACTAGATAAATAGAGAAGATCACTCTCATCATCTTTTGGGATAGGCTTTTGGGTCGAAGAAAATGTGTAAACAACAAAAATCAGCCCTTCCAATATTTCTTAGTCATTCTTTAATCTTAGATGATTCCTGCATTTAATGTGAAAAAGCGAGCCTGCGCATAGATCATAAGCGACACATTGTCATGTTTGCCATCTGATTTTGAGAGCCTGCCTGTTATGTCTGGTATTGAGACTGGCAGTATTCATGGGCTAATGCGATAAAAGCCTGTGCGCTGGCTGCTTGGTAGGCGCCTTTTCTTTGCATGATTACGGCCGTGCGTTGCAGGAGGGAAGGGGGCCAAATTGATGGCAATGAGCTCCTCTCGGTCCTTCGTAATATACGATGGCAGCAGTGTTGTGAGCTGTGTATGACTTACAGTTTCGATCACCGCGCTGAGTGAGTTTGCCTCCATTAACACCTTTGGTTGTTGTGCGCGCTTGGCATTCAATTGGTGGGTCTGTGCGGTTTGGTGTTTGCTGCGAATTTAGCATTGATGTTTTGGGTTGGATTGATTGGCGCAGGCTTAGGTGCCTGCTTTGCCCTGACATTAACGGTGGCGCTGGACCATGCACCCTTGCCGAAAACAGCGGGTGCTCTCACCGCATTTGTGCAAGGTGTTGGTTTTATCATAACCGCGATTATTCCCTATGTGGCGTGGTTGTTACTCCAATTAACAGGTGGCTTTGAATGGTCATGGGTCATGCTAATTATGATTCTTATGCTCATGCTTGTGGTCACATTTCGGTTTTCGCCCGTAGGCTATAACAAAGCCATTTGTATGACTTAATAGGCGCTAAGCAGGGAGTCTAGCCCATTTAAATCAAGTGAGATCACCATGAAGTGTTTGTTAGTGTTGTGTACCTTACTATTGAGTATGTCTGTTCACGCACGTGATTCAAAATTAACCAGCCTCTCTGCTTTTCAATGGCTGAACAGAATTGTTGTGGTTAACCGTATTGAGCAAACGCCGCCTGTTGGATCGATATTCCAGCAATATCGCCATGAGTTGAGTGAGAGGGATGTCATTTGGTTTATTATCGATGATAGTGATCAGGTCGTCAGTGATTACACTGGTAATCTATCTCACGACGCGCTGCGTAATGCGTTACAGCAATACGCGGTTAAGCCTGGTGAGGTGATTTTAATTGGCAAGGATGGCGGTTTAAAATTACGTCTGGATAATCTCGATATACCTATCTTATTTTCAGTTATTGATGCGATGCCCATGCGTCAAAATGAAATGCAGCGCCAACGGAACGAATATGATATTTGATTTAACACAACCAGAGTCTCCGCATAATTATCGGTTATTGAGCGGTGGTGTTACACCACGCCCCATTGCGTGGATCAGTACGCGCTCTAAATCTGGGGTAGATAACCTCGCGCCGTATTCTTTTTTCACGGTGGCCAGTTGTCAGCCACCTGTCTTGTTGTTTACTCAGGTCACGCCACGTGACGCCATGGACAAAGATACGTTGCGAAATTTAATGGAAACAGGTGAGTGTGTGGTGAATATCGTCACGGCTGACTTGCTTGAAAAAATGAATAAGACTAGTGCGAGTATCAAAGCCGATGAGAGCGAGTTTCGCTTCGCTCAAGTTTCGTCTTGTCAAAGCCACAGCGTGCAGGTTTTAGGTGTAAGTGATTCACCTATTCGATATGAATGTACCTTACGAGAACTGCATCGCATTAGTGAATCACCGAGCGGCGGCACCGTCATATTGCTTGATGTAAAGTCTGTGTATGTTAACGATGCACTACTAAATGATTCTGAGATCAATCAGTCATTGCTGGATTCGGTCGGTAAAATGGGCGGGGATCGTTTTAGTCTGACCACGAATCAGTTGGAGCTGAAACGCCCCTGATGATCAGGGGCATGTAACCTAATTTAAGCGCGCAAGTTAATGATGCTTAGCTGCCTGTAGCTTGTTGAAGTTCTCTCGAATGGCATTGGGGATTTCACAGCTTTTTGCTTGATTGTAATCATAATACACCACCAAGCCTTCTCCTTTTGCCGCGATCGTCTCTTGCTCTTCACTGAAGACTGCATACTCCATAGTGAAGCGTTTTTCGGAGATTTCTCTAATGCGAGCACCAATTAAAATACGGTCAGGGTAGCTTAACGGGGCGCGGAATTGGCATTGGGTGCTGGCCAGAATGGGCCCTATATTGGTGGATTCCATATGTGGCATGACACCTGTTTTTTCAAAAAACGCCATGCGAGCATCTTCAAAATAACGGAAATACACGGTGTTATTCACATGGTTAAAAGCATCCATATCGCCCCAGATGACATCTTGTTTCACAATAATGGCGTATTCATTTTTAAAGTTTTCTTTGGCTGTCATTTGTATTCCTTGGCATAAAAAGGTGTACGATCACAAGCTTGATGATATTCGTCTTTTAGATTATCCACCAATTGTTGCACGCTGACGACATCATGTATGCCGCCAACACCATGACCCGCGCTCCAAATATCTTTCCAGCTATTGGTATTACCGAGGTCTAGGTCAACTTTATCTTTGCTGGTGAGCGTTCTGACATCAATACCGGCACTCTCGATGGACGCTTTTAGGTAATTTGCATGGACACCGGTGAAGTGGTCGCTAAAAATGATGTCGTCAATATGGCTATCGACCAACATGGTTTTGTACGCTTGGGGAACCTGAGCTTCTGCGGTGGCAATAAATCGCGTGCCCATATAGACCATGTCGGCTCCTAATACTTCTGCCGCTCGGATACCAAAGCCATCATTGATGGCACCGGCTAAAATAAGTGGGCCATCCCAAAATTCACGAATCTCTCTCACCAAGGCGAAAGGGTTGAGCGTGCCGCCGTGGCCACCTGCACCGGCCCCAACAACGATGATGCCATCAACGCCCGCTGACACGGCTTTTCTTGCATGCTGGGTCTTGATGACATCGTGAAACACCATGCCGCCCCAAGTATGGACATCTTTTACTATCTCAGTTGGGTCACCTTGGCTGGTAATAACCAATGGCACCTTGTGCTTTTTAATCAGTGCATGGTCCGCCATTAAACGAGAATTAGAAGGATGGACCACTTGATTAACGGCAAAAGGGGCAACAGGGGTGTTGGGATTAGCTTGCTTAAACGCATCCAGTTCTGACGTGATGTGAGTGAGCCATTCATCTAGCATCGCTTGAGGGCGAATATTTAACGCAGGAAAGCTTCCTACCACACCACTCTTGCAGCACTCAATCACAAGTTTGGGCGTGCTGACCAAAAACATAGGGGCGCAAATGACGGGTAATGATAATTGGGATTTCAGCTGATCAAGTTGTGACATGGCGATTTCTAATTGTTATTTATCTCTCCACTTTACCTTGTTAAGCGGGGTTTGATAATTGGCTATATCTGTCAATTTACTTTGTATTAAGTGCTAATTATTAATCACAGGCTGAATCGAAGTACTGGGGTCTGTTTGTCAGTGAAGTGACGATGGAAGAGGGCTCAGGCCATACTTAGCGAGAAGAGTGTCCAAGCTGCCATTGTTATGAAGTTGGTCTAGCAGTTGATTGATTTTAGAAGCGGTTAACGGGTGACTGTGGCGAACTAAAATTCTGTGTTCATAGGTTTGATCGAAGGCATTTTTAATTAACAGCTCGTCCGCCAGAGATGGCTTGCGTTTTATTTGTTCCTGCAGGTAGGCATAAGTGGCAATACCAATATCGGCTTTGTCGTTGATAACCTGATTGAGCACAGTATTAGGTGCGTTTACGAGTTTGATATTGAAGCGCTTTTTTAACACCTTGCTGTCAGTCTCGTTATCTAAAAATCGATAGTGATACCCCAAAATAGCCACTATGCGTTTGTCTTTTAGGTGATCAAAGTAGCCTTGTGTGCGGTTGATTTTCTTGTGTGCAAAAAAGGCTTCACCACCTGATAAAAACACCTGGCTGGCTTCGATTTCAAAGTCTTGCCAGCCCCACTGCGTATTTTCGAAAAAGATCGCGTCATACATGCCTCGTTTAAAGTCACGGTATCGACGTTTTGGGCTAGTGGGGATGAAATTGAATTTAAACTGATTTTGTTGTTCGTTGAGTAAATCAATTAAATCAAGGGTAAGGCCGGAGATATCTTGGCCTTGCATCTGCACAAACGGAGGGAACAGATAACCACCTACCTTAACCTCTATTGGGTTGGAGGCCGCATGAGCGCTGATTAAAGCACATGTGAAGGCGGTTAAAAGGATAAGATGTTTAAGCATATAGGATCTTAATTATCATAATCTTTAAAACTAGCAGTTTCTGTTGAGAGCGCTAGTGGCCTAGTTGTTGGGGGTTGGGGTCACCTTTTTACCACTTACGTTCCATAATCCCGCAAGTATGATCAAGGCACTGCCGATCACTGTGGTGATAAGCAGGGTTTCACCCCAGAACACCCATCCAAGTGTCGCCCCATACACCACTGAACTGTATACATACGGGCCGATCTGACCAGGATTTGCAATCCGGTACGCACGAGTAAGGGCCAATTGCCCACAAGTGGCCACAAGGCCCATCAATATGATCCACGGCCAATGGGCGGCTGTGGGCCAGAAGTCACTCCAGAATAGTGGAATGACAGATAAGACCGTGCTGATCGCGCCGAAATAGAACACGATACGCACGCTAGACTCTGTGGACCCCATGCGTCGAATGCAGACTTTTGCGGTGCTGGCTAAAGCAGCTGCGCCGATACCGACCAGAGCAATGGGGGTGAAGTTTTCAGTGCCAGGGCGCAAGATAAACATCACCCCAATAAAACCGATAGCAATGGCCCAGCCCGTCTTGGCTTTAATGGATTCGCCAAGCCATATGGCAGCAACGATAGGCATAAAAAACGGGCTGGTGAGCTTAACAAGAAAGGCTTCTGCTAAGGGCATATTGCCAATCACATAAAAGAAACCGTACATGGCCGTCAGGCCCACCGCAGCACGCAGAAGGTGCAGATGCCAAACAGACGTTTTTAACTGAGAAAAACCGTTATGCATAATGATGGGAATCAACATGAATAGGCCAAATAAATTGCGGTAAAACACAATGTACTCAGTGGGCATGTCATGGCTTAGGTGCTTGATGATGGCTCCCATAATAGCGAGCAGGCCTTCACCTAATAGAATCAGTAGGGCACCTTGAATTACATTATTTGGCATATACAGCAGCACGTTCGATAGACCATGGAAGGGGGACTATTATACAGAAGTCCTGTTTATTTGATGCAGGTCAATAGACACTTCCTTGAAAAAGACTGTTATCGGCACCATTACTGAGTCAACGAAAATGTGCATGAGGAAAACTTAAATGCGAATGGATAAATTTACGACCTCTTTACAGCAGGCTTTGTCTGATGCGCAATCATTGGCTTTGGGTCATGATCACAATCAAATCGACACCCTGCACCTATTGCTAGCCTTGTTAGATCAAACCCCAGGTGGGATTCGACCACTGTTGCAAGGTTTGAATGTGCAAGTTAACCCTTTAAAAACAAAGTTGAACGATAAACTAGATCAACTTGCAAAAGTCGCATCTCCGGATGGTAATTTAAGCTTGGCGCCAGAGCTTGGTCGCGTGCTCAACTTAACGGATCGTTTGGCACAAAAACGTGGCGATCAATATATCTCCAGTGATCTCGTGTTACTGGCTGCATTAGAAGATAAGGGTGAGGCCGGCAAGGTCTTAGCCGAATTTAACTTAACCAAAGAAAATATAGAGCGTGCCATCGATACGGTGCGTCAGGGTGAATCTGTGGACGATCCAAACGCGGAAGACAATCGCGAAGCGCTGAATAAATACACGGTGGATTTAACCGCTCGTGCAGCCGAAGGTAAGCTTGACCCTGTTATTGGACGAGATGATGAAATTCGTCGCACGATTCAAGTTCTGCAACGTCGCACAAAAAACAACCCTGTGTTGATTGGCTCTCCTGGTGTGGGTAAAACCGCCATCATAGAAGGTTTAGCTCAGCGGATTGTGAACGGCGAAGTGCCTGAAGGTTTGAAAAACAAACAAATATTGTCATTGGATATGGGCTTACTGTTGGCCGGTGCAAAATTCCGTGGTGATTTTGAAGAACGTTTGAAAAACTTGCTTAAAGAAGTGAGTAAGCAAGAAGGTAATATCATCTTATTTATTGATGAAATTCATACCATGGTGGGTGCAGGTAAAACCGATGGGGCCATGGATGCGGGCAACATGCTTAAACCGGCGTTGAGTCGTGGCGAGCTGCATTGTGTGGGCGCGACCACGTTAGATGAGTACCGCGAATACCTTGAAAAAGATGCCGCACTTGAGCGTCGTTTCCAAAAAGTGATTGTAGATGAGCCAAATGAAGAAGATACCATTGCGATTTTGCGCGGCTTAAAAGAGCGCTATGAAGTGCATCATGGTGTGCAAATTACCGATAGCGCCATCATTGCGGCGGCGAAATTGTCGACTCGTTATATTACCGACCGTCAGTTACCGGACAAGGCCATTGATTTAATTGATGAAGCCGCCTCCATTATTCGAATGGAGATAGATAGCAAGCCTCAAGACATGGATCGATTAGAGCGTCGCTTGATTCAATTGAAAATCGAACGCGAAGCGCTGAATAAAGAAAGTGATTCAGGTTCTATCAAGCGCTTAAGCGAGATTAATCAAGAAATTAATCGTTTAGGTCATGAGTATGTGGATCTGGAAGAAGTATGGAAAAAAGAAAAACTCATGCTTGAAGGCTCCAAGCAAGCGAAAGAGAAATTAGAAGAAGCCAAGGTGGAAATGGAGCAGGCAAGACGTGCGGGGGATTTGCAGCGTATGTCGGAATTACAATACGGCACGATTCCTGAACTAGAAAAACAAATCGAAACCGCAGAAGAAGCCGCAAAAGGTAATAACGAGTTCACCTTGTTGCGTAACCGTGTCACCGATGAAGAGATCGCTGAAGTGGTTTCTAAGTGGACAGGTGTGCCGGTTTCTAAAATGTTAGAAGGCGAACGTGAAAAACTGCTGCGCATGGAAGATGAATTGCACAAACATGTAGTAGGCCAAGATGATGCCATTGTGGCCGTATCTAATGCCGTGCGCAGAAGCCGAGCGGGGCTGAGTGATCCGCGTCGACCAAATGGTAGTTTCTTGTTTTTAGGCCCAACGGGTGTGGGCAAAACAGAGCTATGCAAAGCGTTGGCGAATTTTATGTTTGACTCTCAAGACGCCATGATTCGCGTGGATATGTCTGAGTTCATGGAAAAACACAGTGTGGCCCGCTTAATTGGCGCGCCTCCTGGGTATGTTGGTTACGAAGAAGGCGGCTACTTAACCGAGCATGTTCGCCGTAAGCCTTATAGTGTGATTTTGCTTGATGAGGTTGAGAAGGCACACCCAGATGTGTTCAACATTCTGTTGCAGGTATTAGATGATGGTCAGTTAACCGATGGCCAAGGTCGTACCGTAGACTTCAAAAATACGGTATTGGTTATGACATCAAACCTTGGCAGCGATGTGATTCAAACCATGAGCCAAGCCAATGAAGGCAAAGAACAGACTGAAAGTGAATATGAAGATATGAAACTGGCCGTGATGGATATTGTAGGTGGTCATTTCCGTCCTGAATTCATTAACCGTATTGACGAAGTGGTGGTGTTCCATCCGTTATTACGTACACAAATTCGAGGTATTGCGGATATTCAATTGGATCAGCTGCGTAAACGCTTAAAAGAGCGTGAGCTAACGATGGAGTTGAGCGATGGCGCCATCGACCGCCTAGTGGCTCAAGGCTATGACCCAGTTTACGGTGCGCGTCCTTTACGCCGCAGTATTCAGCGCTGGATTGAAAACCCATTGGCGCAGGATATTCTGTCAGGCAAATTTGTCAGCGGAGACAATATTGTCGTGGATGTGGATGGTGATACGTTAACGTTTGAGGCAAAGCAAACCGTTCATTAAACAGTCTTAATCTGACTATTTCGAACCTGTCGTGTTGACTAATGCGACAGGTTTTTTCGTTTTTATAATCTGTAAAAAAGACGCTGACGAGTGAAAACTGGACTATATATTAAAGATGTCTGTCTTTTAATTGGGTCTCGTTATGACTATTCGCGCGCGTTTTTTGATCTTGCTGGTCTCTGCCGTCATCTTGCCCGTGGCCATTGTGGCGATTATGTCAGCCTATGAATTTCGCAAAAGTGCGGTGGATCAGTTCAAAGAAAGCAGTTTGAGTGAGATTAAAAAAATCGATCAATCCTTCTTTTTATACCTCAACGGCTTAGCCGAGGACGTGAAGTTCTTAGCGCAGTCAGAGGATATAAAGTCTTTAGATGAGTCCGTTGTCAATTATAAAGCCCCCAAAACACCACCCATGAATGCATTGGGCAACTCTGAGGTCGAGGCACAAGCTTATCGCTTATTAGAAGATTTTGGCGAGACCCATACGGACTTAACGTATGTGTACCTAGGTATGGATACCAGCGGCTATATTCAATGGCCTCAAGAAGATATGAGCACTTATGACCCAACCGTGCGCCCTTGGTATGCTTCTGCAAAATCCAGTATGAACAAGCCTGTACGAACCCCTGCTTATCGTGACTTTACCTCTGGTGCCCCCATTTTAGGCTACACGCATACCTTCACCACCAATGGTGGCATTGTGGGTGCCGTGGGAATTGATGTGACATTGAGTAAATTGACCAATATGGTCAATGAAATTAAGTTTGGTGAGAAAGGTTATGTAATTTTGATAGAGGAAACCGGCCGCATTTTGGCCGATTCCGCTACACCTGATAATAACTTCAAACAAATTGCAGGTATTAATGATGAGTATGCCCAGTTAGCCCAGTCTGAAGATTTCACCGAGGTGGAGCTTGGAGGTGAGACATGGTTTGCCACTATTTACACCTCAGCAGATATTGGTTGGAAATTTATTGGGTTAAAGCCTGCCAGTGAGGTTTTCGCCGTTACGCAAAAATTAGAAGCCTCTATGTTGATCATTTCTGTTCTGCTGGTGGGTGTGTTTGTATTCTTGGGCTACTGGATGACGGGCGTGATTACTCGCCCTATGCAGCGCGTTACTGATGGCATGGATGAAGTGGCCCAAGGCGAGGGTGACCTTACTAAACGGATGCGCATTAAATCCAATGATGAAACGGGCTTAATGGCGAAAGCGTTTAATCAGTTTATTAGCATTGTGCATAAACTGGTGACAGAGATACGCGACAGTGCAGAAAACGTAAAAGAGCAAGCGAACCACGCCAGTGCGATTTCAGCTCGGCTTGGAACCATCGCAGATCATCAAGTGAACGCCATTGATCAGGTGTCCACCGCATTTAACGAAATGGTGGCCACTTCCAATGAGGTGGCTAAAAACTGCGGTGAGACTGCGACCGCTGCGGATGAAAGCCAAAAACATGTGGAGCAGGGGCAGCGTTTTATTGAGGGCACCTCGCAGTCGGTGAATAAACTGGTAGGCGTGATTAATGATTCTAATGACGCCATGACCACCTTGGTTGAACAAAGCGCTAATATCACCAGTATTTTGGATACCATTCGTGGCATTGCGGAACAAACCAATTTGTTAGCACTCAATGCTGCAATAGAAGCCGCAAGGGCTGGGGAGCAAGGGCGCGGGTTTGCAGTGGTTGCCGATGAAGTGCGTACCTTGGCAGGTAAGACCGCTGAATCCACCGAAGAGATTGATACCTTGCTTTCCAACCTTACCAGCCAAACTCAAACGGTATCGGGCAAGTTAGCCAGCAGTATTGAACATACTCGTGAAACGGTGGAGGCCACCGAAAACACGCGTATGGTGTTTGAATCCATACAGTCCTCTGTATCCACTATTCGAGATATGGCAACCCAAATCGCGGCTGCGGCTGAGGAGCAATATCAGGTGGGTGAAGAAATTCAGCGCAATATTGTGAGCATCAATGACGAAGCCACCAATGCAAATGAAAGTGCTGAGCAGTTGAGGGAAAACTCACAGTCTTTAGGTCAGCTATCGAATGAGTTATCGGGTCTGGTTTCTCGTTTTAAACTGTAGGGTTCTTGCCAATCATTACACTTAGCAGGTTTCAGTATGCGTGGCATACTGATTGACTCTTGGCGCCAGTTTGCTTTAATGCGCCCATGAATCAGCCCCATCATTCCTTTACGCCAAAAATCGCCGTGCAACTTGTGCGCTCATTGATCAATTACGGTGAGCGCTACGGCGCTGCACGTGACGCTATGCTAAATGTTGCCAGTGTATCGGAAGATCAGTTGAATGATTGTCGCTTGTTGATTGACGTACATCGTTATGAGGCATTGTTATCGTTTATAAGCCAGTGCCTAAATGATCCCTTGTTAGGCCTACATCATGGCCAGGAGTTTGAAGCTGGGCGCTGGGGGGTTCTGGGTTTAATTGCGTCTACCGCTCAGAGTTTTCAAGCCGCCATTGAAGCGCAATACCGGTTTCAATCGTTATCTGGAAACATGGGGGCACCACTGCAATCGAGTTCAAACGGCGTGACGACACTGCAATGGGTACCCGCTTACAATTGCAGTTATCATTTGGCTGAGCAGGTGGTGACAGGCCTTGTGAGCCTGGCTAGGGATCTGACGAATCAGGTGGATTATGCCCCTAATTGCGTGTCATTTACCCATAAGCCTCAGGGCGATGTTCGTCTGTATGAAGCGTATTTTAAGTGCCCTGTGTATTTCTCAGCCAGATTTAACGGGCTTGAAGTGGATGACGAACTGCTGCAAGTCCCCTTGAGAAAAAGCGACACGGAAACTCATAAGGTTTTGGTGGCCCATGCCAAAACTATGCTAGAAGAGCAGTCCTATACTTCGCCATTAGAGGTGATTAAGGATTATGTGGTCAAAACCCTCCCAAGCCATGTGCCTGACATTGAAGAGATTGCTCAGTACTTAAACCTGAGTGTACGCAGCACACAGCGTAAGCTTCACGAATACGGCACCAGTTATAGTCAAGTTCTCGATGCCATCCGCAAAGAGTTGGCCCTTACCTATTTGCGTCAAACTCAGAACAGTGTGCTTTATGTCAGTGAACGTCTGGGATTTTCAGAACAGAGTGCGTTTCAACGAGCATTTAAACGCTGGACAGGCAGTACACCCAAGCGATATCGCAATGCTACGGCCAATGAATAGCCATGAATACCTGAAATTGACTCTGCATGCCAAAGATTGACCTTTATGGTCAGTATTCTTCACCCTTTTTGCATTACAGTTAGTCAATTGCAAGGGATGAGAGTCAGTTATGCCAGAAATACACTATGATGCCAGCCAGCAGTGGGTGCTCAGCTTTACCTTAGCGCTCATGGTACTTGGCCTTGCCCTCGATGTGCGCCCAAGAGATTTTTTAAATGTCGCCAAAACACCAAAGGCGCCATTAATCGGTTTGGTTGCTCAGTTTTTATTACTCCCCGCATTTACTTGTTTGCTAACTCTGATACTGGATCTGCCAAGCGGCATTGAGCTGGGTATGATCTTGGTGGCTGCTTGCCCTGGTGGTGCACTTTCTAATTTCATAACCCATCTTTCTGGTGGAAATACAGCGTTATCGATTTCGATTACTGCTATATCAAGTGCCGTGGCGGTTGTACTGCTGCCGATTAATTTTGTGTTTTGGGCAAGTTTAAATCCGGTTGCTAATCAGCTGTTGCTCGATATCAATGTGAGTGGTTTGGATATTTTAGTATCACTTATTCTTGTGCTCGCCATTCCGTTGGTACTTGGGTTTGCAATTCAACTGTATACGCCAAAAATCGCAAAGGGGTTGCATGGTATTTTGAAATACTTGAGTCTTTTGGCGTTAGTTGCCTTTATCTTTATTGCGGTTTACAGAAATCAAGAACACTTTATTGAGCACTTCGCTATGTTGTTTATGGTGGTGCTCGCACATAACGCCTTAGCGTTATCCATAGGGTATTTTTCGTCGACGGCGGCAAAACTAAACACAGCGGATAAAAAAGCCGTCACCCTAGAAGTAGGCATGCAGAACTCTTCGCTGGCCATTGCCATTGTATTTACGCAATTTGATGGCCAGTACGCCATGGCGTTGATTAGTGCGTTTTGGGGTACTTGGCATATCGTTTCTGGGTTGTTGTTTGCCGGTGCTTGTCGATTCGCCATGAATAAAAATAAGCGTAAGGTGGCCTTATGAAAATACTAATTACTGGGGCCGCTGGTGACATTGGCTCACGTTTGGTGGATGTCTTTCAAAAAGATAGAGGGATTGATCTTTATACTACGGCATTGGCACCCTTAACGGGTGAGGTTAATAGCACACATAAAGCGTGTGATATTCGTGATGCGGTATTTTTAGATTGGGTGAAACAGATAAAGCCAGATGTCATTATACATTTAGCGTCCATTATTCAGTTGCCTGAAAACATGAGCCGAGAGCAAGCTCATGATATCGATGTAAAGGCGACTGAAAAACTTTTAGAGCTTGCTGTTGATATTGGTGTAAAAAAGTTTGTCGTGACATCCAGCGGTGCAGCTTATGGCTACTGGCAGGATAATCCTGAGTGGTTATCGGAAGATATGCCGGTTCGTGGTAACGACGACTATTTTTATTCATCCCACAAGCGTCAGGTGGAAGAGATACTGGCAGAATATAGAGAACATTTCCCTAAATTACAGCAAGTTGTGTTGCGTCCAGGCACGGTGTTGGGGCCAAATTTTGAAAACCCAATTACTAATATTTTTAGTAAAAGTATTATTACGGGGATCGCCGGTTCTAAATCCCCATTTGTGATTATTTGGGTCGACGATTTAGTAGCCTATTTGATTGAGGCTGCCACCACCGAGGTGGATGGTGTATTTAATGTTGCGGGCGATGGTACGTTGACTTTAAAGCAAATCGCGAAGCATTTAAATAAACCATATATAGGGATTCCGTCAAATTTACTACGCGGTGTCTTGGCCATTCTTAAGCCGCTTGGCTTATCTCAATATGGACCAGAGCAAGTGAAATTTATTGAGTTTAGGCCTGTTCTCGCGAATCAAAAAATAAAAAAAACCTTTAAACATCAACCTGAAAAAACCACCGAGCAGGCTTTTTTTGCTTTCTTAGAACAAAGCCATAAGGAGTATGTCAAATCATGATGTCCCGTATTGTATTATTCATGACTTCAAGTCTGATGAGTATTTCATTGTTTGCAGGCACCATTTCGGTTGTTGATGGTGCGGGCAAGCCATTATCTGTTGTTATGGTAAGTAATACGCCCGTTACTGGATTTACACTCGATCGCAGTGATAGCGGCTATCCACCTGAAGGAGTGGTGAATCGTTCAAATGGTTCGACAACCGTTTTTACTGATCAAACCGGTCAGGTTAGATTTGACCAAGCTGATAATGAACAGGTGCGTTACCGTCTTCGAAAACCTGGATATAAAGATGTGACCATCGAAATGTCCGGACAAGATGATTGGCAGGCGGTGATGCATGTAGAACTAGATCCGGTTTTATTGGCCGCCTCTCGTCCTGCGAATACTTGGCTTGCCGCATTGGACCTAGAAGAGGGGCTTAAGAAACATTACATTATGCAATGCGGTTTTTGTCACCAGCAGGGTTCCATGTATTTGCGTCGAGACCGCAGCGTACAAGAATGGGAAGATACCATTTATCGTATGGTGAATTATGGTGCGCGATTAGCCGATGATGCTCAGGATCAATTACCAGAGTTGTTGCATGAAAAATATGGCAAACTGAATGCTGATCCATCTCTTGTTAAAAATGGCACGCCTTGGGATGAATATTTAGCGGGCTCTCGTATTAAAGAGTGGCCTATTGGTGACAGCTTTTCGCAAATGCATGACCTGTTACATCATTCGAATGGCTTAATTTATGTAGGCGATAATTTGCAAGATCGCATGTATGAAATTAACCCTAAAACCGGTGAGTATCGCGTCTACAAATTGCCAAGAGAAGAGGGGGATAAGCTAGGCGGTTTACTAGGGGCGCGTTTAAAAGAATTTCCTAAGCACGAAACCTTTGCCGGTATTCATTCTTTTGCAGAAAGCCCTATTGATGGCAGTATTTTTATAACAGCCTCTTACCAGCAGCGCATTATTGAATTTAACCCTACAACAAAGCAGTGGACAAATCACTTAATGGATGGTGGCTATTACCCTCATACCTTACGCGTTGATAACGATGATAATGTTTGGTTTACCTTAGCGTTATCCAATCAGGTGGGTATGTTTAATCGTGAGACCCAACAATTTAAGTTGTTTGATTTGCCCAGTCGCTCTTTTAAAGAAACCATTACTGTGAATTTAATGGGTGTGCTTTTGAAATTAATGAGTTGGGGCCTGCCGGTTGCTAATTGGGCTGCGGTTGACCGTGACTCAACCGGTGTGCCTTTGCCTTATGGGTTGGATATTGCGCCAGATGGTGGTGTTTGGTTTGCGCGCTTGCATGCCGACAGTATTGGTCGAATTGATCCGCAAACCCATGAAATTAAAATGTACAAAACACCATTTCATGGCCCTCGTCGCCTACGAATTGATAATGATGGTGGTATTTGGATCGCTGCGTTCCCTGAATCACAAGTCGTACGCTTTGATCAAGATAAAGAAGAATTCGAGTTTTTTGATATTCCGGTTAAGCCCATCGGCAGTGAGACGCCATATTCACTTAATATTGATAAAAAGCGAAGCATTGTTTGGGTGAACGGGAATACAAGTGATGCTTTATATGCGTATTACTTTAAAGAAAATCGTTGGCAGCATTACCCTATGCCTAAACGTGTCACATTTACGCGTGATGTTGAGATTGCTCCTGATGGGAAGGTTTACACCACTAATTCAAGCTTTCCAAGTTGGCACATTGAAGATGCCCAACCGAGCTTGATTGTTCTTGATCCTGTTCTTAATTAAATGGTGTTGTGAGTGTGCTGGATAAGCACACTTAATATTTAGGCAATTCATGAAGTTATTTATTTTTTATGTGTCCTGCTTTTTAGCTTTTGTCGCTGGGCATATGGTCAATTATACCGCAATCTTATATAGCCTTGCTGAATTTGAATCGTCATGGTTGGCTGGTTTGGCATACGGTTTTTGTTTTGGCCCTCCCATTATTTTCGGTTGGGTAGCGGGTGCGTATATTGATCGCTACAGTTCTAAACGGGTTTTGTTGATTGCTCAAAATTTTTTTATAGTGGGCGCGTTAGGTATGTTGACTGTGATGTGGCTGGAGCCTGAATATTCAATTGCGTTGTTCTTACTTTCTAGCTTTTGTGTAGGTATTGGCTGGGCATTTGTTGCACCTTCGCGTTTGTCGTCTATGGGAAATTACGTGACAGGGGATCAACTAGCCCAGGCCACTATTACGTTTAATTTGTTAGTAATGCTGGGCTTTGGTTTAGCGCCTATTATCATCACTCAAGTTCAACTGTGGGTTGATTGGCAGGGGGTTGCCATGTTGAGCATTGCTATGTTTGTGCTGTCGAGTGTTTTACTGATCAATGCACCTAATATTCATGAGCGCTTGTCACATGATAAGTTGAAAAAAGAATGGTTAGATTGTTTTGATTATTTAAAACAAATCCCGATTATTGCTCAGCTATTATTCGCAGCCATTATTGGCTATATGATGATGGGTCCTATGCAAGTTATTTTGCCTCAAATTGCCGATACACAGCTAGGTTTGAATGCTCAGGAAAAAGGCCAATACCTAGGTTTGATTGCGCTCTCGCTGATTATTGGTGGTGTTGCGGCTATGCAGCTTAAGCGTTATTTACCCATTGGCCGATCCATTGTTGTGATGCTGTTTCTTTGTGGTGTGTCTATCGGAATGATTGGCTATATTGAAGTGGTTTGGCTAAGTTGCGCGGCGTTGATATTAGGCACATCATTGGCTGGCATGATTGTGAGTTTTATTGTGGCAGGGTTGCAACAATTTACACCGGTAGCCATTCGTGGACGAGTGATGAGTATTTATACCATTATTTCACAAGTGATCTCGGCCATGTCAGGTGTTTTGGCGGGTGCAATTGCACAGGGTATGAGTGTGCCTTTAAGTCTTTACGTAATCAGTGGTTTGTTTATTGTGACAACGCTATGGCTAGGATTAAAAGGGCGTCACTTACTGGCGTTTAGACGTTTTGGCTAACCGCTTATGGATAGTCATTAAGCGGTTATTCAAGCTTAATGACCTTCAATCGGACTATTTGAGTTTGAATTGAGAAACCATTCCGGTTAATCGGCCGGAAGAGTGGCTTAAGCTTTTGCATTTTTCGCTGACGGTTTTTGTTTCTTGAGCGGTATCGTCAGACATGGTTTTGATATTTAAAATATGATTGTTCAGTTCGTTCACTACTGAGCTTTGTTCTTCTGTGGCGGTGGCCACTTGCATGCTTAAATCGGTTATTGCACTGATGGCCTGCGTGATTTTAGTTAAAGATTTACCGGCTGTGTCGGCGCTTTCAACGGAATCTTGAGCGGTCTCAATGCCGCTATTCATTGCGCTTACGGCATCTTGAGCGCCGCTTTGTAGTTTGAGAACCATGGTGTTGATTTCTTCAGTTGATTCATGAGTACGCTGAGCCAGCGTCCTCACCTCATCAGCCACTACCGCAAAACCGCGGCCTTGTTCCCCAGCCCGTGCAGCTTCAATAGCAGCGTTTAATGCTAATAAATTAGTTTGTTCTGAAATACCTTTAATAACAGCAAGAACCGTACTGATTTCACCCACGTCTGTTGCCAATGTGGTGATTACTTTAGACGCGCCTTGCATTTTATCAAATAAACTATTAATGCCATTCACCGTGGTGTTGACGACTTCTTGTCCTTCCTGACTTTCTTTGCTGGCTTGTTTTGCTGCATCAGCGGTGTCGTTAGCGTTTTGTGCAATCTCCTGTACGGTTGCGCCCATCTCATTAATTGCGGCGGCTACCATATCCACACTTTGCTGTTGGTTCTCTGTGTTGGTTTCGGTTTTTGCGGCCGCTTGGTTCAGTTCTTTTGCTGTATGGTTGACCTCTTGTGCGGTATCGCCAACCGCTTGAATGAGGACTTTTAATTGATTAACGAAGTGATTAAATGATTTTGCTAGCTGGCCCACTTCATCTTGTGTATCCACTGGCATTTGTCGCGTAAGGTCGGCCTCTCCAGAGGCAATCTGATTAAGCATGTTTGATGCACGATGCACGGGTCTTGCAACGCCCATTGCTACCCATAAACCTATGGCGATTAAAACAGCGGCTACAAATACATTCATTAAAACCAATTTAAGGGATGACGCATTAATTGGCCCTTGAATTTCATTTGTTGGTATATCAACAATCACGTACCAGTCTAAGCTAGGTAAATATTGTGCTGACAGAAGGCTGTCTTTCTTAGCGTGAGTTTCAATAATAGAGCTTTTATCTTTGTTCAAAAGTTGTTTGGTAATACTTTCTTCCATTAATGCGTTGATGGTGGTGCCTGGCTTTACGTCTGTGTCTGGGTGTATTTGTATTTCACCATTGGTATCGGCAATAAAGACCAACCCTTTCTCGCCAATTCGGTAGCTTTTGATGATTTCAGTGACTTGGTTGATGCTCATACCAATGCCAGCAATAGACTTTCCATCTTGCGTTCGATAATTGATAAACAGAGCAAGCTGATTCAGTTTTACATCTGAATCAATGTCTAGTGTGTATGGTTTGTTACTGCTGATGAAATCAAAAAACCAGCGGTCATCCGTCTCAGACACTTGACGGCTTAACCCTTTAGGGGTGTAGTAGTTTTTACTATTGCCTGAAACGATAAAAGATGTGATGGCGTTGTTCTGACTTTGCATGTTTTTAAGGTATGCAATGACATCCCCCATGCCCTCTGATGTTTCACCTTGAGCAAGCCATTGGTTCGTGTAGTAATTTTGCGCAATGGATTTTGATATGGCGATAGGAGTGCTGATTTCTTTTTCTATGGCGTTGGCAACGGCATTTAGTGAAGCCGGAATCTCTTGTGCTTCAATACGCCCCATAACCATGTCGCGCATGGCAGTATTACTGATGAGGGTTGATGCAATCAGGCTGACCAGAAGTGCTCCACCAATCACGATGGACAGTTTTAGTCGGATGGCAAGGGCGTTCCACATGCTTCTATCCTAAAAATTTGGCTTATGTATTTAGAATAGAAGTTAAATGGAAAATTGCATGTAAACGGCCTGACTTATGTCAGGCCGTTTTTTAGGCAGCCATCATCTGGCTGTTTAGGTGCTTATTGCAGGCACTGATGATAGCAGCGAAACTGGCTTTGAGGCTGTCTTGCTCAATGGCACAGGCTTTAAAGTGTTCATCGTTGATGTTTACTTCAAGGCAGGCCAGGGCGTTTGCTTGCGTATGCTCACCAATGGCTGTTTGGCTATACTGCAAGACATCTATATCAATGGATAAATGGTCAGCTAGTGCCTTGCAAAAAGCCTCTAGTGCACCGTCACTGTGACTTTTTATCTCAAGGGTTTGCTGCCCGTTTTTCAATTGGATGTGCATGGCTTTTGCGCCGTCTTTCCCTTTTGCTTGAATGTCATAGTCCAGTACTGAAAGAGGACCGATGGCGTCTAGGTATTCTTGCGTAAATATGTCATGAATCCGTTGTGATGATATTTCACCATTGCCTTCACTGGCCGCTTGTACTTTTTGGCTTAGATCGATTTGCATCCAACGGGGCAGTTGAATGCCAAATTCATGTTCAAGTATGTAAGCTACGCCGCCTTTACCACTCTGGCTATTTACTCTAATCACGGATTGGTAATCGCGCCCAATATCACGGGGGTCAATGGGCAGATAAGCAACATCCCATGGCTCGTGATCGGTTTGTACTGCTAAACATTTTTTAATAGCGTCTTGGTGAGAGCCGCTAAATGCGGTGTAAACAAGATCGCCCATCCAAGGGTGACGTGCATGGGTCGGAATATTAGTGCACTCTTCAACCGTACGCGTGATGCGCTTGGCGTCGGATAAATCCAACTGAGGGTCTATGCCCTGGCTGTATAGGTTCATGGCCATGGTGATTAAATCCATGTTGCCAGTGCGCTCGCCATTGCCCATTAATGTGCCTTCGATACGATCGGCACCCGCCAAGATAGCCATTTCGGCAGCTGCAACAGCACAGCCACGATCGTTGTGGGTATGAATGCTGATAATGATATTTTCGCGTTGGTTTACACCTTCACAGAATGTTTCAACTTGGTCGGCAAATACATTTGGGCCGGCGCATTCCACCGTGGCCGGTAAATTGATAATGGCTTTGTTGTCTGCGCTTGGTTGCCATACATCAATAACGGCGTTGCAAACGTCAATGGCGAAGTCGGTTTCTGTGCTGGAAAAACTCTCAGGACTGTATTGAAAGGTCCAGTTTGTATTTGGGTACTTCTTCGCTTCAGTTTTTACTTTTTCAGCGCCATGCACGGCAATGGCTTTGATGCCTTCCTTATCTAGGTTGAAAACCTTATTGCGCTGCACTGGTGAGGTGGAATTATAGACATGCACAATAGCTTGTTTGGCACCAATTAAAGATTCGTATGTACGCTCAATAAGCTCGTCACGGGCTTGGACCAAGACCTGTATGGTGACATCTTCTGGGATTTGCTCTTCTTCGATCAACCAGCGCACAAAGTCAAAATCGGTTTGCGATGCACTGGGGAAGCCCACCTCAATATCTTTGAAGCCGATATCCACCAAAAGTTGCCAGATTTTTTGCTTCTGTGACACGTTCATGGGTTCGATCAGCGCTTGATTACCGTCACGCAGATCCACTGCACACCATTGTGGGGCAGACTCAATGCTGTTTGCGGGCCATTGGCGATTGTCTTTCTTGATGGCGGCAAAAGGGCGGTACTTTTTATG
>JBNMQC010000029.1:0-21895 GCA_051277445.1 Bermanella sp.
ATTGCGCTGCTTTTACTTTACGCATTAGATCGTCTGCATCACGGCCAATACCTTCAGCGGTGATTTCCATGGCTTGAATCACACCATCTGGATCCACAAGGAAAGTGGCACGGTCTGCAAGACCTTGGCCTTCACGCATCACACCGAAGTTGTTTGTGATGTTGCCAGTTTGGTCACCTACCATGAAGTAGTTGATCTTACCGATGGTTTCAGAGCTGTCGTGCCATGCTTTGTGAGTGAAGTGTGTATCAGTGGATACAGAGAATACTTCAACACCTAGCTTTTGTAGCTCTTCGTATTTGTCGGCCACATCGCCAAGTTCAGTAGGACATACAAATGTGAAGTCAGCTGGGTAGAAGAAAAATACTGACCACTTGCCCAATGCATCTTTTTCAGAAACGTCTACAAACTCGCCTTGTTTAAAAGCAGTTGCGTTAAATGGCTTAATTTCAGTGTTGATCATGTTGTCATCCTATTGATGGTTGGTTACTCAATTAGATTCTGACTGCGAATCCATGAAATGCATTGTGGGGGATAAACATAAATAGTTGAAATTGATAGTTTTAATGACGCTCATAGTAATTTCCTATCGACCTACCTTATAGACAGTAGAAAGAACGAAGTCGCCATTGGATTCAGCTCCTTGCTTACCCCGCGCTAAGACAATAGGTATTTTAGACAATATTTCAATGGTCACAGATCTCGACAAGAAAAAGTCACCTCGCTACAAAACGTGAGCCTCCATATGCCAAATGATGTGCTATCAACAACCGGTAAGACATAAACCGCTGAATTTAGCGGGTTGCTGGACAAAATGTGATCGCTTGCATAGGATGAATTTTGAACAACAAGAATAAAAATAAGCAGTCAAAGGGGCCGTGTTACAACGACACAGTCATCAAATGTCATTTTATTACCCAAAATAAGGCTATGTAATATGCTAAAACGGACCGTTTATGGCGTGTGTGGTGCAGCTATTCTTGGACTCGGCTTATTCAGTTTATACGCTTCCAATCCCTCAATTGACCCCGTCACACCGCCCGTAAAAACAGATTTCTCACCACAAATGATTGAGCAAGGCAAAGTACTGGCCGCAGCAGGCTATTGCGATACTTGCCACACCCAACCCGGTGGCAAGCCTTATGCGGGCAATTATGAAATGCACACTGAATTTGGCACCATTTACACCAGTAACATTACCCCAGATTTAGAAACCGGTATTGGCAGTTGGTCCCAAGCAGCGTTTAACCGCGCCATGCGCACCGGTGTCAATCGTGATGGCCATCATTTACTGCCGGCGTTTCCTTATGAGCATTTCAATAAAATGACCGATGAAGATATTAAGGCCATTTATGCCTATATCATGACATCCATACCTGCTGTAAAGCAGGAGAAAAAAGACAATGGCATCCCCTTTCCGCTGAATGTTCGTTCACTTCAAGCGGGATGGAAACTGCTATTTGCCGATGACAAACCCTTCCAAGCCAATGATCAAAAATCCGAGCAATGGAATCGCGGCGCTTATTTGGCTGAAGGCATTACCCACTGTGGCGCTTGTCACACACCACGCAATGCATTGGGCGGTGAGCAATACCACAACATGTACCAAGGCGCGGCCATTGACGGTTGGATCGCTCCGTCGTTAACCGTGAGCAGTACCTCACCCATTGCTTGGCGCTCACAAGATTTCTACGAGTACCTTACGACCGGTAATTCCCCTTACCATGGCAGTGCTGCAGGTCCTATGGCGCCCGTGATGCACAAAGGATTATCGGCACTTAAAGATGCGGATATTCGAGCCCTTAGTGTCTATTTCGCTGACTTTGCAGGCACCACAGATATCAGTAAACCCGATGCAAACGATCACCTAAAAGTTGCCTTCGCCGCCCAACACCAGCAGCCAGATCAGCGTCTAAACGAAGGGGCTCGCCTGTACGCTACCGCTTGCCAAGCGTGCCATTACAGCAGCGATCAACTGGTAAAAGGTCGCCCATTAATCACTTTGGATTCATCCACCCATCTTGATGAACCCACCAATTTAATTAACGTGATTCTGGATGGTGTGCGCAGCGACCAAGGCATCAGCGGCATCGTCATGCCCGGCTTTCGTGATGCCTTAAGTGATGCCGATATCAGCGCAATCGCGGCCTACCTGCGCAAGGAAGCAGGCGAAGACGCCTGGCCTCAGTTGCAACAGAAAGTCGCCGACGTTCGTCATCAACCTCGATTTCAGCATTAATTGACCGGAGAAATGGTAATGGCAAATTTTATTTTAAATGGCAAACCCATGAGTGCCGACGTCGAAGCTGACACGCCACTATTGTGGGTGATTCGCGATGAATTAAACATGACAGGCACCAAGTTTGGCTGCGGTATTGGTACCTGTGGCGCGTGCACCGTTCATGTGGGCGGACGTGCCACACGTTCCTGTATTACGCCCGTGTCTTCGGTAGAAGGAGCCGAAATCACCACGATTGAAGGGCTATCCGAAAATGGCGACCACCCTTTGCAAGTCTCTTGGCAAAAGCTGCAAGTGCCTCAGTGTGGCTACTGTCAATCTGGGCAGATCATGCAAGCGGCGGCTTTATTAAAAGACATCCCGAATCCTTCCGATGCCGATATCGATGCCGTCATGGGGGGCAATCTATGCCGCTGTATGACCTATGTTCGTATTCGTAGTGCCATTCACGAAGCCGCCAATGCAATCAAGGAGAATAATAATGAGCAGACTGCCTAAGAAATTATCCACGGGCATTACGCGCCGCGGCTTTTTAATTTCCATGACCGCAGCAGGTATCAGCTTTGGTTTTCCTCGCCACTTAATGGCCGCCGTGGACCCAGCATCCCCCGATGGCAACGTGTTACCCAGTGAAGGGGACATTTACGAGCCGTCTTTGTGGTATTCAATTGATAGCGCGGGAAAGATTAAGATCAACATCATTCGTTCAGAAATGGGCCAACATGTGGGCACCGCCATTGCGCGTATTCTGGCAGATGAACTAGAAGCGTCTTGGGATGACATTGAAATCATCCATGTGGATAGCGACCCTCGCTGGGGTTATATGGTAACCGGTGGTAGCTGGTCCATTTCGCAAAGCTGGCCTGTGTATCGTCAAGCAGGTGCTGCCGGCCGCACCGCACTAATTGAAGCGGCCGCAAAAAAATGGGGCATTTCGCCAAAAAACTGCAAAGCCAGCAAGGGCAACGTCGTCTCCAGTAAAGGCCAAATCAGCTATGGTGAGCTTGTGGCCATGGGGTTATCTCGCCAATTTAGTGAAGACGAACTCAAAGCCTTACCACTCAAACCCAATGCCGACTTAACACTGGTGGGCAAACACGTCACTTCATTGGACATTGCCAATAAAACCAACGGTAAAACCATTTTTGGTATCGACGCCAAAGTGGAAGGCATGGTCTACGCCACGCCTATTTTGCCGCCCACCCGCTACGGCTCGAAAGTGGTGAAATTTGATGACTCAAGTGCCAAGTCGATTAAAGGCTATCAACAAACCATCGTATTAGACGATGCCAGTGGCAGCGTACCGGGCTGGTTAATGGTCATTGCCAGTCACTTTACCGCCGCTCAAAAAGCGGCAAAACGCATTACTGTAACCTGGGATAAAGGCGAAACCGCCGACGTATCCGAAGCGGACATTATCGAGCACGGCAAAAAGCTGCTAAGTGATCCAGATAAAGGCGGTATTTTAGATACCGGCAATGTGAACACAGACCCTGCATTTAAAAAGGCCAGCAGCGTGGTGAGCGAAGAGTACATCACCAGCACGGTTTTACATGCGCAAATGGAACCTCTCAACGCACTGGTGTTTAAAAACCCTGACGGTGTTTGGGAAGTGCACTCTGGTTGTCAGTGGCAATCCCTCACTCTACCAGTACTCGCCAAGGCATTGGGCGAAGACGAAGCGAATATTGTCATCCGCACTTACATGCTGGGTGGTGGATTTGGCCGAAGACTCAACGGCGATTACACCATTCCCGCGGCGTTAACTTCAAAAGCTCTGGGCGGTAAGCCGGTCAAAATGGTGTTGATGCGCCCACAGGATATGCTATTCGACAGCGCCCGGTCTGCCTCGGTTCAGCAATTAAAAATGGCATTTGATGAAAACAAAGCCGTCACCGCCATGGAGCACCACGCTACGGCCGGTTGGCCCACTCAAGTATTGGCCCCGGGGTTTATGCCAAAAGGGGTTAATGGTCAGGTATTTGATCCATTTTCAATTGCAGGGGCGGATCACTGGTACAGCGTAGGTGCGCAAAAAGTGCGAGCCGTCTCCAATGATCTGGCCATTGCCACCTTCAGACCCGGCTGGTTACGCTCTGTGGGGCCTGGCTGGACAAGCTGGGCCGTGGAAAGTTTTATGGACGAAGCGGCCCACCATGCAGGCAAAGACCCACTGCAATTTCGCTTAGACATGCTCATTGCGCAAGGGCGCAACGCTGGGGGCACACCGGTGGCCCAAGGCGGGGCCGCTCGGCAGGCGGCGGTATTAAAAAAAGCCGCTCAGATGATCGGCTGGGGCACGCCACAAGCGAAAGACACCGCACTGGGCATTGCCTCCACCTTCGGTCAGGAACGTGACATGCCCACCTGGGTATCCTGTGCTGTGCAAGTTCATGTGGACCGAGATCAGGGTTTAGTGAATGTACAAAAGCTGTATATCGCCATCGATGCCGGAATCATCGTGGATCCCAATGGGGCAGAAGCCCAGTGCCAAGGCGCAGCCCTATGGGGGCTGTCAATGGCGCTGTACGAAGGCACCGAACTGCGCGATGGCCAATACAAGGACTCTAACTTCGACACCTACACGCCACTGCGTTTAGGCCAAACCCCAGAGGTAAAAATTGAGTTTATTCCAAGTAAGTACCCGCCTTCTGGCTTAGGTGAACCAGCCGTGACACCAGTGGCCCCTGCCATTGCCAACGCAATCTTCAAAGCTGTGGGTGTGCGATTACGCAAAATACCCATGAAGCCCAGCGAGTTAAAAAGTGCTTTGAAAAACGCATAACTGAGTCACACGTGTATCAATCAAAAAGCCCGACACCTTGGTATCGGGCTTTTTATTTTAAAAAACGTTTCATAAACCTTTTCCATAAACACTATAAACGTGCATCTTTTTCAAGCACTATAGCGAGGCACACAAGACTCGACTCTTCACTGATAACAGGCAGATCATGCAAGCACCATCAGTACATCGCCGTTTAACGTTTATATTTCAAAGCATTTTAATGATTGAAATCATTGTGGCTATTGTTCAACAGCAATGGCTCGCAGCGGCGATCACGACGGCTATTTTATTCATCACCATCGCACCATTTTTAATCGAACGATTCTTGGATGTGTTTATTCCCTCGGAGTTTGTCTTACTCACCATAATGTTTGTGTTTGGCGCATTATTTTTAGGCGAAGTACAGGGCTTTTACACCCGATTTTGGTGGTGGGATTTAGTGCTGCATATGACTTCAGGTTTTTTACTGGGCATGATCGGGTTTGTTCTGGTTTACGCATTAAATGAAACCGAACACATTGGCATTCACATGAAGCCGGGATTTGTTTCTTTTTTTGCGTTTCTATTTGCCATTGGCATTGGTGTATTTTGGGAGATATTTGAGTTTACGATGGATTCCTTCTTTGGCATGAACATGCAAAAACCCATGCTAGGTGATCCCTCTGGATTAACCGATACCATGTGGGATCTAATTATCGACGCCGTCGGTGCCTTAATCATATCGGCGTTGGGCTATGGTTATATTAAGAAGGCAAAAAATGAATCCTTTCTAGAGCGCTGGATTCATACCTTTATTAAAAGAAACCCACGCTTTTTTAAGAATATAAAATAAGCCAGCCATAAAAAAACACCTTGCGAAAACGAAAGGTGTTTTAGCTTTTGTCGTGTAATAAGCGAATCAACTAAGGGTTTAAACGCTCACGGGCACGTTTAGCCAGTGCTTTATCTTCGGTTTTTTCTGCGATATCCAGTTTATGATGCAAGGCCGTTTTCGCCAACATATGCGCCGTTACCGGTGCCGTAATCAATAAAAACAGCGTAATCAGCAATTCATGCAGACTTAAATATCCTTGCTGATTGGTCACCAATGTCATTGACCCAACCAATAAGCAACCCATACCCAGAGTGGTGGCTTTTGTTGGCCCGTGTAGACGCGTATAAAAGTCGGGCAGCTTCACTAAACCCAAAGATCCCACCAGTACAAAAATAGCACCCGCGACCAATAATACCGATACCGCTAACTCAATCCAAAATTCCATTATTGTGTCCTACTTATATCTGTACTCAATTTCATGCAGTCGTTATTCAATTAAGTCACCACGAAGAATGTACTTACACATGGCCGCAGTACTCACAAACCCCAACATGGCGATTAATAGTGCGGCTTCAAAGTACAACGTGGTACTTGACGCTATACCAAATAAAATTATCAAAGCAATGCTATTAATGTACATGGTATCTAGGGCCAAAATACGATCGGGTCTACTGGGCCCTTTAAATACACGCCACAAGTTTAAAAACATGGACACACAAACCAATACAGTGGCAATGAATATTGCGGTGCTTAACATTGGAAAATCTCCATCAATGGGCGTTCATAACGTTGCTTAATTAACGTAATCAACGCATCTTTATCCGTCATATTCAGCACGTGTACGTAAAGCCACTTTTTATCTTCGGAAATCTCAGCACTCACCGTACCCGGCGTCAAAGACACTGTGCTGGCTAGAATCGTAATGGGCAGCTCGTATTCAATGTCTAAAGGTATGGCCACAAACGCTGGGGTTAATTTTTTAGAAGGCCCTAACACTAAAAGTGCCACTTCAAAGTTGGCCACCACGATGTCACCTAACACCATGAGAATATAACGAATAATGGTCAACGGCTTATGAAAGCTCGGTTGTGGGTCTTGCATGCCTGAGGTAAGCAACGGAATGGTAATGGCTAAAAACGAGCCTAAAACCAAATGACCCGGCGCCACCGTATTATTCAACAATAACCAAACCACCAGCAGCAACAAAGAATGCAACGGCATGGGTAACCAGCGAAAACGTGGATTAGCTCGCATTATTGCTTCCCTCCTTCAAGCGCACTTTCGATCACAGCGGAACCCCTATGAAGCTCGGCGGCGGCTAGATCGGTAAACTCGATAATCGGCCCGCCAAACACCACAAGCAAAGGTGAAGCTACAAGTAACAAGGCAATGGCGGTCAGTTTTAATTTAGAGATGCTCTCGTCGCTGCTGGCATCACCAGCCGATCGCCAAAAAATTGTAGTACCCGCACGGGAAACGCCAACCAGACAGGCTAAACCGGCCAATAACACAACTGGCCATACCCAGGCGATTTCGGCCATGCCCTCTGCTGCTTGCAAGATAAGAATCTTACCGACAAATCCAGATAACGGAGGTAAACCCACGACGGTCAACGCCGCGATGAAAAAGGCAATGCCAATGATAGTGGAATGATTCATTTTACGCGCAATCACATAACGGTCTTCAGCTTTACCACGTTGCTTGCTAATGAGGTCAGCAATCAGAAATAACGCTCCAGTCACTAAGGTTGTATGCAAAATATAGTAAAGCGCCGCTGAGGTAGCCGCTTCACGTTGCATGGCAATGGCCAGCATAAGCGTACCCGCAGATACCACCACTAAATTGGCTGTGGTTAATCGTAAACTTGGGCTGGCAAGCACACCAATGGCACCAAACACCAAGGTTAATAGAGACAAAGGCCACAGCCAAGGGATCGCAATACTGGCAAGCTCCCCTGCATTTTCCCCAAAGATCGTGGTATGCACCCGTAAAATACTGTACACCCCAACCTTGGTCATAATGGCAAACAAAGCCGCCACCGGTGCACTGGCGGCTGCGTAGGTTTTCGGCAACCAAAAATGCAACGGTAATAGCGCGGCTTTAAGTGCAAAAACCACCAGCAACAACAAGCCACCGGACTTCGCTAAGGCTTGTTCATGCTCCCCTAACAACGGCACTTTATTAGCCATATCCATAATGTTCAATGAACCGATGGTGCCGTACAGAATACCTAATGCAAAAAGGAAAATGCTCGAGCCCACAAGGTTAAGAATCACGTAATGCACATTGGCTTTGGTTTTTTGTTTGCCGCCGCCGTGAATCAATAGCGCATAAGAGGCAATCAGTAGGACTTCAAAGAAAACAAATAGGTTAAAAACGTCACCGGTTAAAAAGGCACCGTTTACACCCATGATCTGAAACATAAACAAAGGGTGAAAGTACATGCCGTCTTTATCATCACCAGCACAGGCATAAAGCTGTGCGCATAAACCCAGTACTGAGGTGAGTAACACCATCATGGTTGAGATTCGATCAGCCACTAATGTGATACCGAAAGGCGGCTGCCAGCCACCTAGCACATAAATTTGGGTACCTTGCTGATGGCTGGTGAGCAACAGTAACGCGCTGGCTACCACCAACAAAACCATGACGCTCACAGCAAAAATACGGTGTCGTGTAATCGAGTTGCTTAACGGCGGCAGTAACATAAAGACTGCCGCCAGCATCGGTAATAGAATCGGTAAAATAGGCAGATGAGACATTAACCAGCCCTCTTATCAGAAATATTGAGTCGGGTGGTAGCTTGCTCAGGGATTTGGCCATCAACGTGGTCATTACCTTGGTCTGCACGGGAACGCATGGCTAAGATCACCACAAAAGCCGTCATGGCAAAGCCAATTACAATGGCGGTGAGCACTAAGGCTTGCGGTAATGGGTCACTGTATTCAGCCGATCGCCCCAGTACAGCCGCGCCATCCAGCTTTAAACGTCCGCTGGCGAACAAAAATAAGTTTACAGCATAAGACAAGAGCGTTAAGCCAATCACAACAGTGAATGTGCGCCCTCTTAGTACAAGAAAAAATCCACAAGTGGTCAGTATGCCGACACAGAACGCGTAAATCGCTTCCATTAATCGTTCTCCTTAATCGAAATGCGTTCACTGGTGGTTAACTTACCTAAATTAGCCAGTATCAGCATCACCGCGCCGACCACCGTCAGGTAGACGCCTAAATCAAACACCATGGCACTGGCGAGTTCGAACTCCCCAACCCAAGGTAAATCAAAGTAATCAAACCAAGTACTTAGGAAAGGCTTGTCAAATATCCAACTTCCTAAACCCGTTGCCGTGGCAATCAAGATCCCGCCGGCAATCAGCCATTGGTAGTCAATCTTCACTCTCGGTTTAATCCACTGCACACCGTGAGCAATATATTGCTGAATGATAGCCACCGCTGTAATTAAGCCCGCAATGAACCCACCGCCAGGAACGTTGTGACCACGCAAGAAAATATAAGCCGATACCAGAAGAGCCAAAGGCAGAAGGCTCTGAGACACCATTTCAAACATCATAGGATGAGGATCATTACTCCAAGCACGGCCTTTATCGTCGCGAGTCGGCATAGAGATACGCATCTTCGCAATCAGTTTATAAATACCCAGCGCCGCAATGCCCAATACGGTAATTTCACCTAAGGTATCGAAGCCCCTGAAATCAACCAAAATCACATTCACCACATTCGTACCACCACCACCGGTTTTACTGTTGGCAAGGAAGAAGTCCGAAATCGTATCCAAGGGGGTTGTTAACATGGCAAAACAGATGGTACCGATGACGCAGCCGATCAAGCTTGAAACCAATAAGTCACTGCTTAGGCGTCGGTTAGACGACTCCTTTTGTGTGCTCTGGGGTAAAAAGAACAGCGCCAGCAATAACAAGATGATGGTCACAATCTCAACCGATAGCTGAGTTAAGGCTAAATCGGGTGCAGAGAATTGAGCAAACGCCAGAGATACAATTAAGCCCACCACCGACAAAAAGGTCAGCGCAAGGAAGCGTCTACGATGCCAGACGACCGTTGCAATGGCACTGAGTATCATCAATACCGCACCGGTAATGGTCACGCCATCCAATGGAATTTGTTCGCGAGAGCCCATGTTCTGAGTTAAATCAAACAGTGGGAACGCTGCCATTACTAAGGTGAACATGAGTAATAAAAAGATATAGCGCTGTAATGAGCCGTTCTCAAAGGTCTCAACGATGCGTTCCGTGGCATTAACGATCCATTGGACCACACCTTCGAAAATATGCTTCGCATCCGGTTCATCAAATTGAGATTGAAACTGGAATAAATGGCGGCGGTTATAGTAGATCGTAATCCCCCCTACCATGGCTAAAAGGCTCATAAACAAAGGAATGTTCAACCCGTGCCAAATGGCCAAACTATAGGTGGGCAAACCATTCGCCAATACCGCCAGTGATGCCACACTGAGCAAATCACCTACGATATACGCGGGGAAAATACCGACTAATAAACACAGAGCCACCAGAATCTCCACAGGCACTTTCATATAGCGCGGTGGCTCTTTAGGCGTTTTTGGTAAATCAATGGGTTCGCCATTAAAGAACACATCGTGAATAAAGCGTAATGAGTACGCCACAGAAAACGCCGCACCAACAGTGGCCAGTAATGGAATCATCCAAGAAAGCGAACCCAGCATGCTCAGGTTCAACGTCTCGGCAAAGAACATTTCTTTCGATAAGAAGCCATTAAGTAGTGGCACACCTGCCATAGACAAGGCAGCAACAATGGCTAACGTGGCGGTGTATGGCATGTATTTCATCAAGCCATTCAGTTTGCGCATATCCCGAGAGCCGGACTCGTGGTCAATGATGCCCGCCGCCATAAACAAAGACGCTTTAAAAATAGCGTGATTGATCACATGGAAAATGGCGGCCACCGCAGCCAGATCAGAATTCAAACCTAAAAGCAGCGTAATTAAGCCTAAGTGGCTGATGGTTGAATACGCCAGCAAGCCCTTAAGGTCATGCTTAAACAACGCAATGTAGGCTCCTAACAACAGCGTGATTAAGCCTGTAATACTGACCATGAGGAACCATAAGTCAGTGCCCGCCAGCGCTGGGTAAAAACGAGCCATTAAGAAGATACCCGCCTTTACCATTGTGGCAGAGTGTAAGTAAGCACTTACAGGTGTAGGTGCCGACATGGCATGGGGCAACCAAAAATGAAACGGGAATTGCGCCGATTTAGTAAAGGCGCCCAAAAGCACCAAGATTAATGCAATAGGGTAATGGGCATGGGCACGAATAACGTCCCCACTGGCCAGAACCGTATCCAGGTCATAACTGCCCACCATATTGCCCAACATCAATAAGCCGGCCAATAAGGCCAAGCCACCTGCACCGGTTACCGTCAATGCCATGCGCGCGCCTTTTCGGGCGTCAGATTTGTGGGACCAAAAGCTAATTAATAAAAACGAACTGATACTGGTCAGCTCCCAAAACATCCAAAGCTGAATCAAGTTATTGGAGATCACGATCCCGACCATCGCACTCATAAACAGAATGAGATAAGAGTAAAACTGACCCATGGAGTCTTTGGAGGATAAATAGTAGCGAGCATACAGAATGACTAATAAGCCGATACCAAGAATAAGCAGTAAAAACAGAAGAGAAAGGCCATCAAGACGAAACGAGAGATCTAACCCCATGGCGGGGATCCACTCTATGGTTTGCCGTATGGATTGACCATCAAATATATCCCCTGCGTACATGAGCACTAAGATGAGTGACCAAGCGGGTAATATCGCAACAGACAAAGCACAGAGATTACGGCCAAAACGTTCTGTGAAAAAAGGAACTAATGTGCCAATTAGCGGCAATAATACAACCCATAGCAGGTTCATATGAAGGAATGTCTCCGAAAAAGGTGGCTATATAACAAATAATAGACTGATTTATTGGTCATGCCTTGGTGTAGCTCACTATACACTTTGTTCGGTCTTGGTCAAAAAGTCAGACCACGTAACACCAAACATTAAAATTCTGTTTTTGATCAATCCTATAAATCAACTGTTTAAGTTTTGACCCTTTTGGATAATAAAATCAAAAACGCGACAAAGAATAAATAAGACGACCAAACAAGACAATCATCTTAAACATAAAATTCAGTTTGATCATTTTTAGTGCGGGTATTTTTGCACCAATCATCAACCGAAAAGTAAGACTATCACGGCCAAAATTAGTTGCAGGTATTTAACGAATGTAGAGAGAAAAACAGACGATTTCTATTTATGTGATCGTAACGGATGCTTTAAGAGAGGAGTCTAAACAATACACTTATGCTGGATTGTATTTATCCCTTCAAAGTGAATGGATATAACATCGCATTGATTACGCTTAAATGCCAATATTGACCCATATAATAGTGGTCATAATCATGGTGATTAAATGTACTTACATAATAAACAAAAGCGTCATGCTAAACGCAGCGATTGTTTAATTATCAGTACGCTTAATATTCATCCAATATGTGACCAACAAGGGACTTGGATTTATCTTAATCAACACATTAAGTACTCAATTTCTCCTGTTTTTTCATCGTGATATTCAATTTTTGCGGTATTGAAATTCAAATCCACAAACAAATGGCAATAGTGCTCACCGTGCCGCCATGCCATGGCCACACTGGAATCATTGGAGTAATTTAATTCAAAATGCCCATCAAAGGCCGGATACTGGCTACGAAATGTCATGAGCGTCAATAACCGCTTAACCACGGGCTTTTGAATCGCTCGCTCTACTTCATCCAGTGAATAATAATGGCGATTAATATCTCGAAGCTCGCCACTTTTTTCCATTAATTCTTGGTCATTACAACCGGCCAGCAACCCAACGTAATACACTTGCGGAATCCCTGGTGTAAAAAACTGTATGGCGCGGGCGGCAATATAGGCATCGTCATTTTGCATCAGCGCGTCATAAAACGTACAGGTTAATTGATAGATAGCACCCACACTATGAATATTGGCGGCACTGCGGCGCATAATAGGATCCGCACTGCGTGCGTCAATATTATCAATCAGCACTTTAATCTTTTCGTTAGGTAACACCCCTTCTACGTCAGGAATGCAAATACCGTCATGGGTATCCAACACGGTAACCATATTCCGCGGACACATGCGCAACCAGTTTTTTAAGTACACACTGTTGGCATCCAGTAAGGAATACAATAACAGTGGTGGCAGTGCAAACCCATAAGGGTGCATATTTCGCCGACTAATGGCGTACTGATAACTGGTGTGGTCGTGCACCTCTGGCAAACATTCTGCCCCATGCTTAAGTGCCACCTGATTGATCCAATCCAAAATTTGATAGACCTCAGGCTCCACCAAGAAACAACTGGTTCCAATACGTTTCGTCGTATAACCAAACGCATCAAGACGTAATAAGTTCACCCCTTTTGACGTTAAAAAACCGATGTAGCTTTCCATAAGTTCATAGGCTTTTTCACTGTCATAATTCAAGTCAATTTGTTGCTCGGTAAACGTACACCAAACGCGGGTTTGGCTACCATCCGCTAGCGTGACTTCTCTAAACGGCTCCTTTTCTTTACGTATGTGAATTTTCGCCATGTCATCTGGGGTGATTTCCCCATATTTATCCACGTGCACAAATAAATCTGCATACTGGGATTCAAATCCATTGGCGATAAAATCTTTAAACTCAGGCGACTCATCTGAAATATGATTAACCGTCAAGTCCACACACAAATCATAATCTTTACTGAAGGCTTCAATATCTGCCCAATCGCCAAATGCAGGATCCACTTCTTTGTGAGTTAACGGTGAAAATCCACCGTCGGCATTGGATGGAAAAAATGGCAGGATATGCAAACCACCAATGGCCTGTGAAAGATGTTTATCAACAACCTGGTATAGGTCTTTAAGATCGTTCCCTATGCGATTGGGATAACAAATTAATTGCACAGCATTTTTGAGCAACATGGATCAGCTCCTATTTGTCAAAGTCAGGCATCCTTGCCTGAATGAAAGTCGTTTTATTTACCAACTTACGCAACACATGTGTCAACTGGGATGAGTTTCTCCATTCTCGACAAACGTCGTAATTCAACAGCATCAATAAAGGCTTGCCCCCAGTAGCGAATGTCATATCGACTGACGATTTCAAACGCTTCACTTAGGCGATTCTTCGCTTCGGATTTACTCATGGTTAACGCATAATGACATGTATCCGCTAATTCCTGCGGATGATGTGGATTGGCTAGCACAGCCCCTCGCAGCTCCGCTGCTGCCCCTGCAAACTCCGATAGTACAAGCACCCCACTACCATCGGTTAATCCTTGTGTGGCCACATATTCTTTTGCCACAAGGTTTAAGCCATCACGCAACGGCGTAATCCACATGACATCCGCCACAGTGTAATACGCAACTAGCTCTTCAAAGGGTAACGCGCGGAAAAAGAATTGCACCGGCGTCCAGCCTAATTCGGAAAACTGACCATTTATGCGACCCACGGTTTGCTCAATTTGTGATAGAAGTTCTTCGTAAATGGTCATACCTTGTGCAGCAGGCACACAAACCATCATCAAGGTGACCTTGGTTTTAAGCTCTGGGTGATCCTCTAACATACGCGAAAACGCTTCGAGTTTTTCAATGATCCCTTTAGTGAAATCCAAGCGCTCAACTGACAATATAAGTTTCACGTCCCCTAAATCTTGGCGCACACTTTGTGCAAGATCGATGATGTTCTCATCGGCTAAGGCATTTTTAACGCGATTTAAATCCAATCCCACAGGGTGAGCACCCAGTCCAATGGTGCGATCATTAACCGTAATCTCTACACTCATTTCATCAAGACCAACAGCGCAGCCATAGGTTAAAAAGCGAGGGGCGCAATTGATTTTTTCCGTCACATCCAGTGGCGTGACGCCTCGAGCAACATCGACAAAGTTTTCAGCCTGCCTAGGTATGTGAAAACCAATATGATCACACTGCAATAGGCTTCCAATGATTTCACGTCTCCAAGGTAAAACATTAAACACGTCGGCAGAAGGGAAATAAGTATGATGGAAAAACGAAATGGTCAAGTCCGGTCGAAGCTCACGTAAATACGCTGGCACCATCCATAAGTTATAATCGTGAATCCACACCACTGCGTTTTCAGCGGCTTCTTCTGCAGTGCGCTCGGCAAACATCTTGTTTACTTTTAAAAAGACTTGCCAATGGTCATCGCGAAAGGTGGCCCGCTCCCAAAATGTATGCAAGGTTGGCCAAAAGGCTTCTTTAGAAAAACGCTTATAAAAGATTTCCACATCGTCTTGACTTAATGGCACACGGGCCGCCACCAGTTTTGCATAACGACTGGTATCCACTTCAGTGTGCGTTTGGAATGGCCCAAGGCTTGGATCATCAATAGACCAGGCCACCCAAGAACCGGCTTTGCCATCTGCAAAAAAGCTGAGTAAGGTCGGAATGATGCCATTGGGAGATTTAGGTCGACGGCGAATCAGTTCACCGTTATCCACCACTTCTTCATAAGGCAAGCGATGATAAACAATAACTAAGTCAGACTTACCAGAATTTAAATTATCAGGTGTTTCGGCATTAATACCGGCTAGGCCTAAAAACCCAAAATGTCCGAAGGCTTCTAAAATTCCCCCGCAACCCGCAGTACTTGCATGAAAAACTCGCGCTTGATTATCAGTGACTTCCAGTAAGCCCGCCTCTGACTCCCCCACGCACACACCTTTAAATTGATGTTGATACATGGATAAATCATTCAGCGTATCACCGGCCACCATGACCGACTCAGGATCAACACCAAGATGCTCGACTAAGCGACTAAGGGTGCGCCCCTTGTTCACACCTTTCGGTAAGATGTCTAAATATTTGCCAGCAGAAAACAGTACATCACACGATAACGCATCGGCGATTGAGCGCATTTGGTCATTCACCACCTGGCTATCACAAAAGTAAGAGACGCGACGCTCTTGTGGAACATGCTGACGCTCTAATGCAGTAAAAGACGCCAAGGCCGCTTCAATGACCTGCTCACCAGGCCAAAGATCGTCAATCTCACTTTGCAATGGCTGTATGGCCTGTTGTGACTCACCATGCACCACGGTGCAACCAACATCACAAATAATATAATCTGGCTGGGGAATGGTTGGGTCAGAAAGTAAGGGGAGTACAGACTCGAGACCGCGTCCAGTGACAAATACCAGGTCGATCTCAGGATGAGCGGAAATCAATTGATAAAGTTTTAAACGATCTTCTGGATCGCCTGCTAAAAAAGTGCCGTCTAAATCAGTGGCAAGTAACATTTTTTACTCCTGTATAAGTGATCCCTTAAATCAGGAGTTCAACGCACATGATCGCTATCTCATTTATGTCTAACAACAATGCATGCTGAACTGGGGTGCCCTGCGCAACAAGTGTTGTTTCGCATATCGAGTTAGACCCAGTCCTGCCGCTAATATTGTTACCTTTCAAAACGGACAAAAAACACATGGGCCTTGTCGATAACAAATATCCACTTGTTCCTATGTGTACGCCCTATTGATGCAGGTTCTATACCGAGGATCATAACTCATCATCTCAATACACAATTGAATCATGAATTAACGCTTGTGAATCAGAGAGTTAAAAAATTCACAACTAAAAAACATTTTAAAAAGTATTGCGTGTAAATCTCATGAAATGAATAAAGATATTGTACCTACTGGCACTAATTGTCTGGCGTAGCCTTTGCAAGAGTCGGTACAACACACGTTAATTCCTTATGAAATAAGAATAACCCGATGTAAGAGTGACGGCGATCAATACACCGTGCAGGCGAACGAAGGAGGTTCTTATCTGGTCAAATATGCGCCCAATCAGTGCAATACTAGGCAGTGTTGCACTATTATTGCTCGGCAGTGGTCTGCTCAATACCTTGCTTTCTTTAAGCGCAGCGGAACAAGGATTCTCCACCACTTGGATTGGCATCATTATGTCGGGTTTCTATGTGGGGTTTGCCTGCGGCATTTTTGTCAGCGGCCGTTTGATTCGACGAATGGGCCACATTCGTACGTTCGCTTTTTGCGCAGCCCTATGTGCGTCCATTGCACTTTTGCACGGCGTCTGGGTTCATACATGGTCTTGGTTAATACTGCGTTTCTTCTACGGCATTGCATTTGTCACCCTAATGACAGTAATTGAAAGTTGGCTAAATACGCGGGCACAAAAAGAAGAACGTGGGCAAATTTTTGCGGTGTACATGGTGGTGAATCTCGGTGCCATTGCACTGGCGCAGCAACTCTTACGCTTGAGCCCGGATGCCATTCTGACATTAATTTCCTTATCCGCTATTTTAAGTTGCTGGGCTTTACTGCCCATCACCATTACCAGTCGCAGCCAGCCACAAGTTCCTGAAAGAGCCAGCAGCAGTTTAAATAAACTTTTAAGCTTTGCGCCTTTGGCTGTGGCCACATCGGCATTGTCAGGCTTAGCTATGGGTGCGTTTTGGGGGATGGCGCCTTACTATGCCAGTAAGCTGGGATTTAGTTTTTCTGATGTGGGTTTACTCATGAGCCTGACCATTATTGGCGGTGCCCTTTTACAAATACCCATTGGCCGTTTTTCAGATAAGCATGACCGTCGTAAGGTGCTCATCATTGTGGCAAGCCTAGCAGCACTCATGTGCTTAATGATGCCCTACGCTGGCAACCAAACCAGTTTAATGACAATCTTTTTTGTTTGGGGTGGTTTGGCGTTTTCACTTTATCCGCTGGGTGTGGCACAACTGTTAGATCAATTAAGTGCTGATGAAGTGGTCTCAGGATCCACAGACATGTTGGTACTCCATGGCGCAGGAGCGGCCGTCGCACCGATATTTGTCGGTGTATTAATGAATTGGGTGGGAATTCAGGGAATGCCATTTTATATGGCCGCCATACTCGGCTTGCTTGCGCTGTATGCGATTTATCAAGTCAGGCATGTATCTGTATTAACTGCCGGTGAGCCTGTGCATTTTGAGCCCATGGTACAAACTTCCCATGAGATAATCGAAATGATTGAAAAAGAAGACTAAACGTCACACGTTTCATAAGTATTCAAAGCAGGCCATTGAGCCTTCAATGGCCTAATGGCTTAGTTTCCCAACACATTAGTGACGGTTTTTTTAGCCGCTTTTTCTGCTTTCTTTTCTTTTGCCGTTAATAACGGTTTCTTTTTCGTGTCTCTTTTACTGTCTTTACCTTTGCTCATGATGTTTCTCCACTTTTAACATAGTATCCCTTAGGTGCATTTCAGCACGATCAGGGGGATGGCTATCCGTGACTTCTTGAAAATAATACAGTCAGAGCTAACGATCTCAGTATGGTCCTATATGCCAGTAATAGATAGCGGAGGTTTTAGGTCCAGCCAATGACACGGGCTTCACCAGATGAGTGAACAATTTGCATGCCCAAACACCTAACTCAGATATCCAAGCAAATAAGTGTTTAAGAAGAAATACACAGCATAAAGTATTACAATTAGCCCATATGTTTTGGGTAATAGATTATGTTTTTTGCGAGCGACAATCAGTCATGTGCTTCACAGCCCGTTATGAATGCCATAGTGGCCGCCAATCAAGGCTTTACTCATGGCTATGGCGGTGATCCTTTCACTCAAGAAGCCATTGCCTCATTAAAAGATGTTTTTGAATGTGAACTAGAAGTTTTGTTTGTCCCCACCGGCACAGCCGCAAATTGCTTAGCACTGGCCAGCTTAGTCCAACCTTGGCAAACAGTACTGTGTCATAGCAGCTCTCACATCTTAATGGATGAATCCACAGCCCCTGAATTTTTTACCGGCGGTGCCCGTATGCAAGGATTCGCTGAGCATGCCGGTAAGATGAGCGCCGAGCACTTACAAAGCTACCTAGCAGATGCTGGCGATGATATTCCTCATAACCCACAAGTGGCAGCACTGAGCATTGCCCAGACCAATGAGTTAGGGCTGGTTTATTCACCTAGCGAGATCAAAGCCATTAGCGCTGTGTGCAAACAGCATAATTTAAAACTGCATATGGATGGCGCTCGCTTTGCCAATGCATTGGCTCATTTAAATTGCAGCCCTGCTGAGCTCACATGGAAAGCGGGCGTGGATGCATTAAGCTTAGGGGCCACTAAATGCGGCGCACTGTGCGCTGAAGCCGTCATCTTTTTTAATAAAGAAGACGCCAAGGCAAGCATGCACTTACGTAAACGTGCTGGGCATTTAATTTCAAAGGGGCGACTATTCGGTGCACAATTTCGTGCTTGGTTTGAAAATAATCATTGGCTCGAATTAGCACGGCATGCTAATCACCAAGCACAAGCATTAGCCCAAGCACTGGCATTAATAGACGACGTTAAAATACCGTGGCCCGTGAACGCTAATGAACTTTTCATTATCTTACCTAAGGCCTTAGGGGATCACTTAAATGCGCAAGGAGCCGAGTTTTATGATTGGTATCCAACGACGCTTCCTGAAGGGATGTCTCTTAGCCCTGACGAGCGATATGTCCGCTTGGTCACATCGTTTTTAACAATCGAACGTCACTGCCATGAATTTATTCAGTGTATTCATGATTATCAAAAAGCCTCACTAAGGTAAGCAGCGGCATGTCGAATAAACATCAAATACTGTTTTTATCACACGGCGGCGGTCCCATGCCGTTATTGAATGATGAAAATCATTTGGAAATGATTGCCTGCCTTAAAGACATTGCCGGTACAATCAAAAAACCTTCAGCAATCATTGTGGTCAGTGCTCACTGGGAAGAGCCTGTCGTGAGCATTACATCGAGTAGCCGGCCTGAATTAATTTATGACTACTATGGTTTTCCAAAAGAAACCTACGAGATCACTTACCCATGCCCAGGCTTCCCCTCCCTCGCGCAATCCATTCATAAAACACTTAATACAAGCGGTATTGACGCAATACTGGATGCCAAACGTGGCTTTGATCATGGTTTATTTGTACCGCTAAAAATCATGTTTCCCGAGGCGAATATCCCGTGTGTTCAAGTATCAATCACGAACAGTTTGAGCCCTGAAGCCCACTTAAATTTGGGTAAAGCGCTTCATGATATTGATGCCGATAATTTACTTATCATTGGCTCAGGATTTTCATTCCATAATATGAAGGCATTTTTCAGCCCAGATTCAGTAGAAACGCTTGCCCTAAATGCGGTATTTGAAAACTGGCTCATGGATACATGCACTAACCACACGATCAGTGAAGCAGAGCGTGAAGAGCGGTTATTAAAATGGGAGACAGCACCCGGTGCACGTTTTTGCCATCCACGAGAAGAACATCTACTCCCCCTGCATGTTTGCTATGGCGCAGCAAGGGCTGCTTGCTCCAAGCATTACGAGCTGAACATATTGAATAAGAAGTGCAGCATGTATTTTTGGGACCGTGACTGACTGTAAGTAAGCCTAGTCACTAACAAGCTCTTCAAATAATTAACGCAGCTTAAACGTTAGTACATCTTAAAGGCGCTTTAATACTGGTTTTCTATTAATTAACCTTATTTGACCTAAAGTTGGCGTGTAAAACCTTAGTCATTTTTTTGTAATCCTTATACTTCATGGTGGCTATGCCTATCTCAGGCAAACCACTGTTAACAAGGATAATAATAAATGAAGTTTAACGCCCTCTCTCTCACCATTACACTCACGTGCTTAGTTTGTGTTCAGACACACGCCTCTGATTTTGCCAAACTGGATGAAGCACTTCCCAGTAACGGCATCATCAACAACCTTGAACCTGTATTTGATTTTGATGGCGATGGTTGTCTACCCAGTGCCGGTATTTCACGCACAGGACAACAAAACGTTGGTTTGAAAACCTCAGGAACAATCACTGGTGATTGTCGCTCTGGAAATTTTTTACTCACCTCAAACACCCTGCATCGCTACGTCTGTAAGGTAACCTCTGGTGATCAATACTGTGCTCACTTTTACGCCCTATATTTTGAGAAAGATCAGTTATTTAACTATTTTGGCGGTGGCCATCGCCATGATTGGGAGCACGCCGCTGTTTGGACCAAAAATGGCACAGTGACCCATGGCAGTTACAGCGCCCATGGTGATCTATTTACAAAACCCGCCTCTGAGTTGCCATTTGAAGGCAGCCACTTGAAGATTGTTTATCATAAAGATGGCATCACCACCCATGCACTGCGTTTTGCTAAATCAAATGAATACGCAGAAAACCCATACGGTTCCTTCTTAACACCCACCATTACAAGCTGGTATCAACTTCGTGGTGACGGCCTTACGAATCAGCAAATGCGCAACAAGCTAAACAGCTATGATTATGGGTCCGCTACGATTCCCATGAAAGACAGCAATTTTTTAAACAACGTGAATAATAACTTACCTTCTGGCTACCCTGCGTTTACCAGCGCTGACGTGAACAACTCTCAATAAACCGATTGAATCACACTGTTAATTGGAACAGTGTGATTCAAACTACGAGTGAACTCCCCAAACGTGCAACAGTCCTCTACACTGTTACCTATAAAATAAAGAGGAGTTCAGCATGAGTAATGATGTTTATACCCCACCTAAGGTCTGGAAATGGGATACCGGTAGCGGCGGTAAATTTGCCAACATCAATCGCCCAATTGCCGGCCCTACTCACGAAAAACCTTTGGCAAAAGGCAAGCACGACCTTCAATTGCATTCTTTAGCAACACCCAATGGGGTGAAAGTCACCATCATGTTAGAAGAACTGCTCGATAAAGGGATTAAAGCAGCGGATTACGATGCGTTCTTAGTGAATATCATGGAAGGTGATCAATTTAGCAGTGGCTTTGTAGGGATTAACCCCAACTCAAAAATCCCAGCTCTGATCGACTACAGCACGACACCTGCCACGCGCGTGTTTGAATCAGGCTCTATTCTTTTATATCTGGCTGATAAATTTAATGCCTTTATTCCTAGCGACCCATCTAAACGTGCTGAATGTTTATCTTGGTTATTTTGGCAAATGGGCAGCG
>JBNMQC010000030.1:0-20523 GCA_051277445.1 Bermanella sp.
TGGCTATTTTGCCTACGTCGTGCAAAGGGCTTGCAAGCTTGATTAGCTCAGCAAGTTGAGGTTCTAGGCCATACTTAGTGGCAAATAAATGTGAGTAAAGTGCAACTCGTCGCACATGGGATCCGGTTTCTTTTGAGCGTTGCTCAACCGCTTCACCTAGTATGTAAGCTAACTCTCTTTGAGTATCGAGAATTTCGTCTCTCAGCAAAAGGTTTTCATAAGTGACGGCCACATTACTGGCATAGATATCCAGTAATTGCTTATCCATATCATCCAGTTCTCGTTCCATGGAAACATACAGTAAATTCTCACTGCCTAAACTGGTAGAAAAATAGCCAGTATAAATATCGCCATTAATGTAAGATCCTTTTTTCTTTAGTGCGTACTCGAAGGCATTGAGTACTTCGTCTGGTAAATCCGACTTATGCTTGGTTTCGAATTCCTCCATTTTTCCACTCACGGCCAGGACTCGGTAATCATCCGATTCATCGACGTCCTCGTTTAAACTGGTGCAATAAAAAATAGCGCCATCGAGATTCAATAAATTACATATCTGCTTTAACACCGCTGACGCGAAGGTTTTTAGAGAACTGGCTTCAAAAATTTCAGTGGAGGCTAAAATCACTTGCTCTAATGAACGGCGATGCGAATCAATTACGCAAATATCGCGATATGAGCGCAAAGACGCATACATGAGAGTCAGAAGTTTATTGCTGGTGAGCTCTGTTTTGTCTTTGTAGTCATCAATGTCGTAACTGGTGATCACGTCTTCTTCTGGAGCTTGGCCTGGTTGGCCGGTACGAAGCACTAAGCGGGTGTAATTGTTATGCAGGTCTTCGCGAATGCGTTGAACCAGCTCTAAGCCAGCATGATCGCTTTCCATGACGACATCAACAATGGCCAGAGCGATGTCACTGCGACTGGCCATGATGTCATAACCCTCACGGCCACTATAAGCACTAATCAGGTTCAGCGAGCGATTGTCGAACGTAAAATCTCTAAGCACCATTTGCGTGACTTGATGAACACCGGGTTCATCATCCACCAGTAATATGTTCCAAGGTGCCTGCTCAGCAGTCACGATCTTGTCTGTATTCTCATCAGCAAAGATTAAATCAGTCATATTATGCCTAGATACCCACACTTTTTTTTAGTATAGATACAAAACACCAGCTTGTTATGGGTTGGCGCGATTTCTTCCCTCAACGATGTGCGCACTGATAGAGGGCCAAGAACACAGAAGGGGTGGTCAATGCGTGTGTTTTTAGGTTTACGGGGAAGCGACTTGGAATCCAGGTGCTTGGATCAAGTTTGTCGAGACAATCAGATTAAGGCAGCGCACCAACCCTCTGATAGGCATATGACACTGTGTTTCTTAGGCGAATGCTCTAAGGAGCAGCGGGGACAGCTTATTGAGGCATTGGATGAACGCTTTGTACAATCACCAGCGCAGGCTGTTGTGTGGCATGGTGAGCGTTTAGGACGCTTTCCCGATGATTGCCATAATACCGGTCTACACCCTGCCTCGTGGGCTTGGCAGGGAGCCATAAGTGAAAGCTTGCAGTTGTTGATTAATCGGTTGCAAGGTATTCCTTGGCTGAGCCATTACAGGTGTTTTGAGGGTTTTCAGCCCCATATCTCTTTGGCCTACCTTGTCCAGGATCACTATGACTGCTTGCCATTTTCTCGGGCGATTACCCTGACACAACTGGTTTTATATGGGTCATTGAGTGAAGAGCTGCGTGATTCAAGTCAAATTGAGGGTGACTGGGCTGCGCCTAGGTATCAGCAATTAAACGTTTGGGAATTTGAAAGCAAGGAAAAAGAGAGGGAGACTGGGCTGCCGTAGCAGCCACAAATCAGTCTAGTCGGCTTCTTTACGTGAAGGCAGGGTGGCGGCTTTACGCGCACCAAATACCACCATGGTCTTACCTTTAACACCGACCAAGCCTTGATCTTCAAGGGCTTTTAATACGCGGCCAACCATTTCTCGGGAACAACCCACAATACGGCCAATTTCTTGGCGAGTGATTTTGATTTGCATGCCATCTGGATGCGTCATGGCATCTGGCTCTTGGCTTAAATCAAGTAGTGTTCTTGCAACTCGACCCGTTACATCTAAGAAGGCCAAGTCGCCTACCTTACGGGTGGTTTTGCGTAAGCGAGTCGCCATTTGCTCGCCAATAAAGTACATGATGCGAGGATCTTGATTACTGATTTCACGGAATTTGCTGTAGCTGATCTCAGCCACTTCACATTCTACTTTTGCTTTGATCCAAGCAGAACGAGGGCTAACCTCGTCAAACAAGCCCATTTCACCGAAGAAGTCGCCTTCGTTTAAATACGCCATGATCATTTCGCGGCCATCGTCATCTTCGATGATAACGGTGACGGACCCCTTCATGATATAGAATAAGGAGTCACTTTTATCCCCCGCATAGATAATAGTGCTGCGAGCGGGATAGCGACGACGGTGGCATTGAGACAAAAAGTAATCTAAATGCTTATGCCGATCAGCTCTTAACCCTTTATTCATATTGAGACCTAAACCATCAAACCTTGATTGCATTATTATTTATAGCAGTAAAGCTAAGCAATTATGCACTTATTACACCAAATAGGTGAATACTTCCGTACTACAAAGTGCTAATAACCACTAGGCAATCTGTAATTTTGGGAACTGTGTCCTACTTGGTCTGAGTAAAAAGTAACCCAGCTTTCGTAATCTCTGCTATGTCTTCTGCCAAGGGCATAGCTTATGTTAATCTTGGCGTTTTTTATAGGGTGAAGTTTTCATGAAAGCACGTATTAAGTGGGTACAGGATGTCATGTTCTTAGGTGAATCTGGCAGCGGTCACAGTGTTGTGATGGATGGCCCGGAAGACCATGGCGGTCGTAATATGGGCGTTCGCCCAATGGAAATGCTGCTGATGGGCCTAGGCGGTTGCACGAGCTTTGATGTGATGAGTATCCTGAAGAAGTCTCGCCAAGATGTGGTGGATTGTGTTGCGGAGCTGGATGCTGAGCGCGCGGATGCGGTACCCAGTGTGTTTACTAAGATACATGTTCACTTCACAGTGACAGGTCGTAACCTAAAAGATGCTCAGGTGAAGCGCGCCGTTACGTTGTCCGCTGAAAAATACTGTTCGGCCAGTATTATGTTGGAGCAAGGGGGGGTTGAAATTACCCATGATTATAAGATTGTTGAATTAAACGAATAATGGCCATACACAGCAGCACTAGTCTAAGTGCTGCTTAACCCAGTCTAGCGCCTCATCTTTATCAAAAAAGTATTGAAAAGGAATCGGAAAGAAGAGCTTTTGCGATTCGGCCTGTTTGGCAGATCGCTCATCGGGTACCAATACCCCTAGGGCTTTGATCTGTTTGAACTCAGCGATCATCATAATGAATTCTAATGAGCTGGAATAAGGCTTGGATCGATCCACTAAAATACCCAAAGGCCTGTCCAACTGTGTATAAAGAGCCAAGCATTCGTTTGCTTGATCTATATCCAGCGTTGCCCCTTCATCGGCACAAAACAGCACGATGTGATGATCAAGTATTTGGTATTCAGCAAAACTGAGTCTTGGCATGTAGGGGCTCGCACAGACGTTAATCATTGTTAACTATAGTGCAAGCCCATTCGTTTGCATCACAGGCGATAAGTGGTCTTTGTCATGACTTTAGACATCTGAGTCATGCCAGCTTGAAACCAAGAAGGGAATACAGCACCGCCGGCATCTAAGGCGGAGGTGGCGTGTTTTCGCTCATCTTCAAGCATGACGTTTAAAATGGCTCGACTGCGCTCATCGTTTGCGGGCAAGGTTTCGAGGTGCTCAACTAGGTGTTTGCATACTTGATTTTCGGTGGCGGCCACAAAACCAAGGCTCCACTTATCCCCAGCCGCACCGGCAAGAGCGCCGATTGAGTAAGATAAACCATAAAAAATAGGGTTGAGATAACTGGTGTGACTGTTCAGCTCTGTTAGGCGTTCTTCACACCAAACAAGATGATCCACTTCCTCTTCGGCGGCTTCTTCCATGGCTTCACGAATTTCAGGTAAACGGGCCGTTAGGCTTTGGCCTTGGTATAAAGCTTGTGCGCAGACTTCTCCGGTATGATTAATACGCATCAAGCCAGCGGCATGACGCTGGGAGGCCTCATCAAATTCGCTGTGAGCCGCTTGCTTGGCTGGATTAGGGCGGTGGCTGGTGGATGCGGTTGGCACCAGTGTTTTTAAAGCGTTATCCACATGGCAAATAAACCGGTCGAATACAGAAAGAGAGCGCATATTCAGCCTCATAAAATAGGAATGGTCCCTATTTTACGTAAAACCAAGCCGTGATGCATGCGCTAGGTCAGGATTAACGGTGTTTACTGAGCTTTTGGCGCTTAACCATGTGCTTAGCCAATGCTTGTTTTAGGCTTTGTGCCGATACAGGCTTTGTAATTACTTGGTCGATACCGAACTGGATGACTTCTTTTTGTGTGCTGCTGATGGACATTCCGGTGAGCATGATTTTGACGATGGACTGATCAATATCAGGGTCTTCTTGAATGCGTTTAGCAAGTTGGAAGCCATCCATGATCGGCATGTCCTGATCAATTAAGATGGCGTCATAAGGGGTTCCCAGATTACTTTGGCTGCGCAATAACGCCAACGCCTCTTTGCCATTGTAAGTGTGATCCGATTGCATGCCCCAGCTATTGGCATACCGCTGTATGACTTTTCTAAGAGTGCTATTGTCATCGACAATTAAAATAGAAAGCCCTTGTAGGATGTGAGTGACATCTTGAATCTGTGACTGAGCCTCTACCATGGGCTCGTTGGGCAGTGTAAAGCTGAAGGTACTGCCTTTATCAACACGGCTCTCAATGAATAAGTGGCCGCCCATCAGCTCCACAAGGTGCTTGCATAAACTTAGGCCAAAACCATGTTTACTTGAATCCAAATTACTCATGGTATCTTGGTTTTCAATCAGCTGTTTAATGAGGGATTTATCGGCGCCCGTGCCTGTGTCTCTCACAGCAAAACATAACATATTGCCGTCATTTTGCAGGGCAATACGCAGCTCAACCTCACCATACTCTGTGTGACGCACTGCATTCTCAAGTAAATTGTCGAGTAAGCTTTCCAAGCGACGTTCATCACTTGCAATATTGACGGGCAAATCTTCATCCATATTTAATACCAACTCCACTCCTTTTTGATTGGCGCTGTATTGGAATTTACTTAAGCAGCGCTGGGCAAGGTCAGTGAGTTGAACATTGTTTTTTTCAAAATGAATTCGGCCAGATTGAATTTTTGCAAAGTCGCCAATGCGATTGACCATGCGCAGCATGTCGTGGCCTGAAAAAATAATGGTATCCACATAATCACGTTGATTGGCACTTAATGGGGTTTCATTTAACAGCTCTGACATCCCCAAAACCCCATTCATTGGGGTGCGTAACTCATGGCTGAGGCTTTCTAGAAATTGACCTTGTATCCCCACGCTGCGTGATTGTTGACGTTTGATCTGTCGTTCAAAGTAAGGGGTGATCATACTTAAGCTGGCAAATAGCACGCTTAGCGCTAAAGCATAAACATGCCAGATGCCCTCAGGTGCATAGACCATTTCAGGAATTAAAATATAGCAGCACTGCCAAAACGCAGACACAAACAAAATGGCATTGGCCAAACTTAAGTTGATACTGATGCGTTTCACTTTCGTGGCCACAATGCAAACCGGGATCAGTGTACTGAAAAGAACAATCAAGTAAGGGAAATTGGTAATCACCAGCGTGGTTAAAAGCAGTGTGAGCAAGGTGAATGCTGTGCGGTTACTCTTTAATAATATTCGGTACTGCTCGGTGGTGAAGCTGGAGAGAAAAATACCACAGGCTAACAACCAAGGGCTGAGCTTGGAAAAATCAAAAAACCATTGCGGCCACTCATACAACTGAGTATGAGATAGACCATAACACAAACCAATAAAGGCTAAGTAAATGGCAAGATAGTGGCGAATATGATTATGAAAGCGAATGGCGATTAAGTGTAAAAAGCTGATAAACAGCATTAACGAAACCAGTGCCCCTAAGATCTGTTGTAACACAGTGAAACCTTTGGCGTATTGGCTTAGGTCTTGAAGTCGAGGTTCTAGGCGGCTGGTTTGGATGGGCTTAATGCGAAAATACAACCACTGCTCTGACAGCGCTTCAATATTTAAAATCAGGGCGGTGTTACTGCTTAGCTGTTGCTGGTTTGATACGCTGGAGATACGTTGCCATTGATTGTTTTTTTGCTCATAGGCGCCATCAATATTAATACTGCTGCTACTTAGGCGTAATGCCAGAGGAATATTTTCATTGATGGGGTTGATCACATGAAAGCGAATCCAATAAATCTCATTGGCTTCGATAACAGCTTTATCGGTTAATAATTTGAAATTGGAATCTTCTTTGAGTAGCAACTGCGCGAGGCTTAATGTGGTGTGATCGGCTTTAAGCCATTGCATGGTGTCATGCAATTGCACTTCAATTGGGCCGTCAGCCAAAATCATACTATTGATATCACGGCCATGGCTGAAACTGCTGAGTAAGCACGATACGATTAAGACAAAACGTATGAGAAAAAACGACATGGCGGCACATAGTTAAAAAATGAGCACCCATTATAGAGAAAAGTGTTAGAAAAGCTAAAGACTGTGAACATTAAACACAAAGCAGGCAAACCTCAGGCAGACGCCTGAGGTTTGAGGGGGATTACTTCGCTTGTTCACGCGCAATAGCGCGGTAAGCGATGTCGTTACGGTAGAAGCTACCGTTCCAACTGATGGTTTTTGTTAGCGCATAAGCACGTTGTTGCGCTTGGGTGACGGTATTACCAAGGGCTGTTGCACATAAAACGCGACCGCCATTGGTGGTCACTTCGCCTTTTTCGTTTAGTTTAGTACCGGCATGGAAAACCTTTTCGCCTGCGGTTTCGCTTTCTGGCAAGCCAGAGATCACATCGCCTTTGTTGTACGCTTCCGGATAACCACCTGCGGCTAACACAATACCAATGGCAGCACGAGGATCCCATTGCGCGGTTTTACCCGCAAGGCCATTGTCTTCAAATGCAGCTAGGCACAACTCAACTAAATCAGACTGCATGCGTAACATGATTGGCTGGGTTTCTGGGTCGCCAAAGCGGCAGTTATATTCGATGACTTTTGGCGTACCGGCTTCGTCGATCATAAGGCCTGCATATAAGAAACCTGTGTAGTCATTGCCTTCTTTGGCCATGCCTTCAACGGTTGGCACAATCACTTCTTTCATGATGCGATCGTGAATTTCTTGAGTAACAACTGGCGCTGGCGAGTATGCACCCATGCCGCCCGTGTTAGGGCCCGTATCACCATCACCCACACGTTTGTGATCTTGGCTAGTGGCCATAGGTAAAATATTTTTACCGTCTACCATGACAATAAAGCTGGCTTCTTCGCCTGCTAAAAACTCTTCGATGACAACGCGACAGCCGGCATCACCAAATGCATTACCAGATAACATGTCTTTAACCGCGTCTTTGGCTTGCTCAACGGTTTCAGCAACGATTACGCCTTTACCTGCAGCAAGGCCGTCCGCTTTTACCACGATAGGCGCACCGATTTTATCGATGTAAGCCAGAGCCGGTTCGACTTCTGTGAAGTTTTGGTAAAACGCCGTTGGAATATCGTGGCGAGCTAAAAAGTCTTTCGTGAAGGCTTTTGAGCCTTCCAATTGCGCGGCACCTTTGGATGGGCCAAAGGCTTTTAGGCCTTTTTCTGCAAAAAAGTTAACAACCCCTTCAACCAGTGGTGCTTCAGGGCCAACAATAGTCAGCTCACAGTTGTTGTCTTGTGCAAATGCAGCCAGTTTTTCAAATTCTAAAACGTCGATGTCGACATTTTTTACTTTGTTTTCGATGGCGCTACCAGCATTACCCGGTGCAACAAAAACGGTTTCAACATTTGGGTTTTGTGCAGCTTTCCATGCCAAGGCATGTTCACGGCCGCCAGAGCCAATTACCAATACATTCATAAATATGTGAGACGTGAGGCGTGAGATGTAAGATGGACTTACTTTAATCGCTTCACGCTTTTCCTCTTAAATTAAATGGTTTAATGAAATTGAAAATGAAGTGAGAAACGTAAATACCGTTCACGTCTCTCATCTCACATCTTTCGTTTAATGACGGAAGTGACGCATCCCCGTGAACACCATGGCCATGCCTGCTTCATCAGCAGCGGCAATGACTTCTTCATCACGAATCGAACCACCTGGCTGAATCACTGCGGCAATACCGGCTTTAGCAGCGTTATCAATGCCATCACGGAATGGGAAGAAGGCATCACTTGCCATCACCGAACCTTTCACTTCAAGGCCAGCGTGCTCTGCTTTAATCGCTGCAATACGTGCGGAGTTAACGCGACTCATTTGACCTGCGCCCACACCGATGGTTTGACGGTTGTTGGCGTAAACAATGGCGTTGGACTTCACAAATTTAGCCACTTTCCATGCAAAGATTAGATCGTGCATTTCTTTTTCAGTTGGCTGACGTTTGGTCACAACCGTTAAGTCTTCGGCTTTGATCATGCCATTGTCGCGCTCTTGTACTAACAAGCCGCCGTTAACGCGCTTGTAGTCAAATGCGTTGGCACGCTCAGCAGGCCACTCGCCTGTTTCTAAAACACGCACGTTTTTCTTAGCAGCTAGAACCAGTTTTGCATCCGCACTGACAGAAGGTGCGATGATCACTTCAACAAACTGACGCTCAGCAATGGAGGCTGCGGTGTCGCCATCTAGCTCGCGGTTAAACGCGATGATGCCACCAAATGCCGACTCAGTATCGGTCGCAAAGGCAAGGTCATACGCTTCTTGAATACCGTTTTCGCTCACCGCCACACCACATGGGTTAGCGTGTTTCACGATGACACAAGCCGGTTTAACAAATGACTTAACGCATTCTAGGGCAGCATCAGTATCGGCAACGTTGTTGAATGACAGCTCTTTACCTTGAACTTGAGTAGCCGTGGCAATCGAAGCTTCCTGTGGGTTGGCTTCCACGTAGAAGGCTGCGTTTTGATGGGGGTTTTCGCCGTAACGCATGTCTTGAGCTTTAATAAATTGGGAGTTAAAGGTGCGAGGGAACTGACCTTTATTCTCAGTGCTTAGTACTTCTGCACTTTGGTCGATACGACCAAGGTAGTTGGCGATCATGCCGTCATACGCTGCGGTATGTTCAAACGCTTTAAGCGCAAGATCAAAGCGTAATTTAGGACTTAAACCATTTTGTGAATCTAACTCAGCCAATACCGCTTGGTAATCAGACGCGTTCACCACGATGCCAACGTAAGCATTGTTTTTTGCCGCTGAGCGAACCATGGTTGGGCCACCAATGTCGATGTTTTCGATGGCATCTTCAAGGGTGCAATCAGGGTTCGCAGTGGTGGCTTCGAATGGGTATAGGTTAACGACCACTAAGTCGATTGGGTTGATACCGTGTTCCGCCATGATGGCGTCGTCTTGACCGCGACGACCCAGTACACCGCCATGAATTTTCGGGTGCAATGTTTTTACACGCCCGTCCATCATTTCAGCAAAACCTGTGTAGTCAGAAACTTCCACAGCGTTAATGCCTTTTTCACACAGTAATTTATAGGTACCGCCAGTTGATAGGATTTCAACGTTTTTATCTGCTAAAGCTTGAGCAAATTCTACGATGCCAGTTTTATCAGAAACACTAATGAGGGCGCGACGAACAGGAGTAATGGTCATAGTTGATCAGTTGGTCAGTTTTTGGAGTTCACAAAAAATAAACGCTGCACAAGGCAGCGTCAGTTTTTAAACAGCTTCGGTTATAGCATACCGAATTGCTTTAATTTTTTACGCAGCGTGCCGCGGTTCAAACCAAGCAATACAGCCGCTTTAGTTTGGTTGTCTTTGGTATAGCGCATCACGACTTCAAGTAATGGTGCTTCTACTTCTGACAAAACCATTTCGTAAACATCACTAACCGGCTGACCGTCTAATTGTGCGAAGTAGCTTTCTAAGGCTTTTTCAACACTGTCACGCAAGGTTTGTGTGTTTTCAGCTGGTAGTTGAGTGTTGTTGCTGGTTTCCATAGGGTTATTTACCACAGGTGCTTCATGGGTACTCATGCCGCTTGTTCCTTCCCCAAAAGTTGATCGAAAAATGTGTTTATTAATTCTATTTGTTCTTCCGGGCTTTCTAGCTGATTGAAGCGACGACGAACATCGCGACTATCATCTTGTGCCTGGAGGTACCAACCCACGTGTTTACGTGCGATTCGAACACCTAGGTATGTGCCGTAAAATTCATATAACCCCTGCATGTGATCCAGCAGGATGGTTTTGATTTCCAGTATCCCTGGTGCCGCTAAATGCTGGCCGGTTTTTAAAAAATGATCGATCTCTCTAAAGATCCAAGGACGTCCTTGAGCCGCTCGGCCCAACATAACGCCATCGGCTCCCGTAAAATCGAGCACTGCTTTAGCCTGTTCTGGAGTCGTAATGTCCCCGTTGGCTAAAACCGGAATCGATACCATTTGCTTAATGCGTTTGATGGTGTCGTATTCCACTTGTCCTTTATAGCCACAGCTGCGTGTTCGACCATGAATGGCCAGTGCACAAATACCGGTCTGCTCGGCTACTAATGCAAGGTCGGGGGCATTTTTGTGCTCAGGTGCCCAGCCGGTTCGCATTTTTAACGTGACCGGAACGTCTACCGCCTCAACCACGGCTTGTAGAATATCCTTCACAAGGGCTTCGTCTTTCATCAAGGCACTGCCAGCGGCTTTGTTGCACACTTTTTTGGCAGGGCATCCCATATTGATGTCAACGATTTGAGCTCCATGTAACACTGCCATTTTGGCCGCATTGGCCATCATGTCTGGGTCACCACCGGCAATTTGTACCGATATGGGCTCAACTTCCCCTGTGTGATCCAAGCGTGTTTTGGATTTACGGCTGTTCCATAAATTCACATCGCTTGTGACCATTTCACTCACAACTAATCCCGCGCCGAGTTTTCGACAAAGCTGTCGAAACGGTCGATCTGTGACGCCTGCCATGGGGGCAAGGACCACGGGCGACTCAATTTGGTAAGGGCCAATTTGGAACATGGGAGATAGTTGGTTGTTTTTTGCTCGTTTAAGGGCGGCTATCATACTCGTAAACGCACAGCGGTTAAAGGCTTGACAGGGCATGTTTCGAGCAATTTGTTGATTAAATTTTCCACAGAAATTGAGATAAAATTGTCAAGTCCTAACATGTGGATTTTGACAAGTTTTTCAGGGATTTCTTAGGTTGTTTGCTCAGATATGCCCTCGCATACGCTTATGGCAAGGGGTACAATTCGCGCCTTTATTTCCTGCGACTCAAGGATGACAGGGTTACAGCTTCAAAAGGGCTGGTTAATCTTTATCAAGGACTGCCCATCCGGCAGATGACAAAACCGCAGTAATGGTTTGTCTTACGTCAATTATCACGAGTAATCATCATGACGATTAAATCCCCTTGGGCATTATTGCCCATGCTTTTATTTATGGCCTTGTTTATTGGCAGTGGCCTGTATTATCAAGTGGCGGGCGTTGAGTTTGCCTTTTATAAAATATCCGCTCCCGTGGCGATCTTGCCTGCGATTATTTTGGCCCTGTTGATGGCGAAAGGCTCCATTAACCAGCGGGTTGAGCATTTCATTCAGGGTTGTGCCAACCCGACGATTGTAACCATGCTGCTTATTTTCTTATTGGCCGGTGGGTTTGCCAGTGTGGCGAAAGCCATTGGCGGCGTAGATGCGGTCGTTAATTTAAGTCTGGACATTATTCCGGCTTCTTTTGTATTGCCTGGTTTATTTATCATGACGGCATTTATGGCCACGGCCATGGGGACGTCCATGGGCTCCATTGCCGCGGTTGCGCCTATTGCGGTTGGAGTAGCTGAAGCGTCTGATCTATCTATGGTGCTAACCGTGGGTACGGTTATGGGCGGTGCCATGTTTGGTGACAATTTATCGATTATCTCTGATACGACTATTGCCGCCACCCGGACCCAGGGTTGTAACATGCGCGATAAGTTTCGCTTGAATTTCAAAATAGCCATTCCTGCGGCGCTACTGACGATCATTTGGCTTTATTTTCAAGGGGATGCCGCGCAGGTGGACGTGGACCCCAATACTTCGGCGATAAAAATGCTGCCCTATCTACTGGTGCTGGTGTTGGCGGTATCTGGTATGAATGTATTAGTCGTGTTACTCACCGGGATCGTAGTGGCGGGCTTGATTGGCTTATGGCAGGTGCCGGATTATTCGTTGGCGGTGTGGTCTAGCGACATCTATAAAGGTTACAGCAATATGCAGGAAATTTTGATCCTCTCCCTGTTTATTGGTGGCTTGGGTGCCATGATGAAAGTGGGCGGTGGGCTGGATTGGTTGGCCGCTCAATTAGATCGCCTTACCCGTGAACAAGCGGAACCCAAGACGCACCGTCGTATGGGGGAATTGAGCATTGCGGCTGGGGTGGCCATGGTGAATGCCTGTACGGCTAACAATACGGTGGCGATTTTGATTTCCGGCAGTTTGGCAAAAGACATTGCTGGCCGCTATGGCGTGGATGCAAAACGCAGCGCCAGCATCATGGATATCAGCTCGTGTGTGGTGCAAGGTATCTTACCTTATGGCGCTCAGATGTTATTGGCCGCCTCACTTTCAGGTTTATCGCCTTTGGCGTTGGTGAGTGCGGTTGTTTATTGCTGGTGTCTGGGCTTGGTGATGATTGGTTCGATTATCTTAGGTCGCCCAAGTGGGCAAGCAAAAACGGCTTAGAGCGCACCGCACTAGAAATAAAAATGGCCCGTTAAGGGCCATTTTTTATGGGTGAGGCGAATTAAGGTGCAATGAAGCGAACCTGATAATTATTGGCATTAGGGCCGGGGTCTTTAATTTCCAGTGCAATGTGAATCGGTGTATCCGTTGGCATCATGGACAAGCCAGAGGCTTCACCTGCTAAGTATTCCCGTGGTAAGAACAAGCGGTGTGCCATGACTTTTTCATTTTTATCGGTGAAGGTCAGTTCCAGTTTGGGGAACGCTTGCTCGTAGGTGGCATGATTCATAAATAACACATCCACAGACAAGGCATCTTTATACTTCGGATGAGAGCTCACTTGTGGGCTCGCTGTTGTGCGGATTTGGCTCACATCATAGCTGGAGGGTAAGCGGCAGTTTAGCTGCTCGCAGGCCATGGCGTAATAAGGGCGATACTGGTCCATGCGTGCCCATTGATCAAAATTGAAATAGGCCATCTGCGCAAATAAGCCCACTATTAAGAGCATGCAGGCGCTGGCCAGTAGCCAAAACTGTCGGCGACTGGCTTTCTTTGGCAGGCTTAAATCCAGTGGATCCACTTCGATGTAGCTGAAATTGGGGCCGGTTGGTGCAGGTTTGAGCACTTTTTTCTCTTCTGCAACTTCGGCGGCTTCTGAATCATTGAGTAGGGATTCGGCCCAGGATTCATCGTCGCTCTTATCTTCGGATTCCACCTTATCTATGAGCTTATCGCTTTCAGTGAAAAACGGATCGCGACTGTCTTGTGTATTGAGCGATAAGAAGTCTTCATTTAAATCATTGATGATAGGACGTTTGCGCCCAAAATCATCATCGATTAAGGCATCGTCATCAAAGCCGTTGTCATCATCGATCAGGCCATTGTCGTCATCAATTAAAAAATCGTCATCGTCATTATCATTGTTCTGGTTGATAGGCTGACGGGTGTCGAAATCATCGTTTGTGTTGACGGAAGCGGGCTTGATGGGGGCAACCGGTTTGGGTGGTACAGGTGCAGCTTGGGTCAGAGGTTGAGCCTGGTCGCCGAACATATCTTCGGTGCGGTCATCTTGAATAACCGGCTCAGGTTTTTTGCTGACTTGGAAATGATCAGACGCGCGAAACACATGTAAGCACGCCCCGCAGCGCACAGCCCCTTTAGCAACTTGAAGCTGAGCTGGGCTGACACGAAACGTCGTATCGCATTTTGGGCACTTAGTGATCTGTGTCTGATTCATGGTCGTGTATTAAATATTCCAATAATAGACGTCGCGGCTTTTGCTGCTTATTCAGCGAACTTGGTGGCGTCGATGCGCACCCAACCGTCTTCTTCTTTAATTAAATCAATTTTACAATTTTGCGCATAAGCATCGGCCACTTCTTGTGCCTGACTGGCCAGAATACCTGACAATACCAGTTGTCCGCCTGGTAATAGGTAAGACAAAATGGCGTCTTTAAGTTCCACCAGCGGACCCGCTAAAATATTGGCTAGCACCATATCCGCTTTGTAATCCGGCGCATCTTCTGGCAAATAAAATTCAACCTTGTCCATGCTCACGTCATTGCGTTCGGTATTTTCGTGACTGGCCAAAATCGCTTGTGGGTCAATGTCGATGCCCACTAGGTGTTTGGCTCCCAGAATCATGGCCGCCACCCCTAAGATGCCAGAGCCACAACCAAAGTCCACTACGGTTTTGTCTGTGACATCTTGGCCATCAAGCCATTTCAAGCATAATGAGGTGGTTGGGTGGGTGCCAGTACCAAAGGCTAAGCCTGGGTCGAGCTTCAAGTTCACGGCATCAGGGTCGGTGGGTTCTAGCCAGCTTGGGCAAATCCACAAACGTTTACCAAATGGCATGGGCTTGAAGGTGTCCATCCATTCACGCACCCAGTCTTTATCTTCCACTAACTCTAACTTGTAACTTGGAAAAGGCTTTTCATATTCTGCTTGATAGATATCGGCTAACTGTTTCATTTGAGCATCAACCGGTTGTTCGGCATCAAATAGTGCCCACAAATTGACGTTATCCCATAGCGGTGTGGTGCCCAAAGGTGGCTCATAGATAGGCTGATTCGCGCCATCGCGCATGGTCACGGCTTGGGCGCCAATGGCCATTAACAGGTCTTCGATCTCTGCGCTTTGTTCGGCAGTAATGTCTACGATGGCTTGTATCCAGGGCATGGGTTCTTTCTTTAAGTGGTTGTATTGGCCAGTTTATTGGTCAGGAAGTGGATATCGACACTGCCTTGTTGAAACTGGGAGCTGCGGATGAGTTCTTGCTGTAATGGAATGTTGCTGCGGATTCCATTGATGACGATTTCATCCAGTGCATTGCGCATGCGTAAGCGCGCACTCTCTCTATCAGGCCCGAAACTAATGACTTTCGCCACCAGTGAGTCGTAATAGGGCGGCACACTATAGCCATTATAAAGGTGAGAATCTACTCTAATCCCAAGCCCGCCTGGGGCGTGGAAAAGGTTGACCTTGCCTGGGCTTGGGGTGAAGGTTTTAGGGTCTTCGGCATTGATTCGACATTCAATGGCGTGGCCGGTGATCTCAATTTCACTTTGCTTAAATGACAAACCCATGCCAGAGGCGATCAGTAACTGCTCTTTAATGATATCCACGCCGGTGACCATTTCACTCACTGGGTGCTCCACTTGTACGCGGGTATTCATTTCGATAAAGAAAAACTCGCCATCTTGATATAAAAACTCAAACGTCCCTGCACCTTCATAACCAATATCAATGCACGCTTGCACGCAGCGCTTGGCAATCTTGTTACGTAATTTGTCAGGAATATTGGGGGCAGGGGCTTCTTCGATGATTTTCTGGTTGCGACGCTGAATGGAGCAGTCGCGATCCCCAAGATGAATCGCGTGGCCATTTCCATCGGCCAACACCTGAATTTCAATGTGGCGAGGGGTTTCTAGGAATTTCTCCAAGTACACCTTGTCGCTGCCAAACGCCGCTTTCGCTTCACTTTGAGTAAGGTAAACCCCATTAGATAATGCCGCTTCGCTGTGAATGACTTTCATGCCGCGACCACCGCCACCGGCGGCGGCTTTGATGATCACTGGGTAGCCGATCTCTTCGGCGATTTTTTTCAAATCGGTTTTGGCATCGATGGCGCCGGTGCCGGGCACCGTTGGAATACCGGCTTTTTTCATGGCATCACGGGCGGCCACTTTGTCGCCCATGATGCGAATGACTTTGGCGCTTGGGCCAATGAATTTAAAGCCCGAGTTTTCAACTTGCTCGGCAAAGTCAGCGCTTTCCGCTAAAAAGCCGTAGCCTGGGTGAATGGCCGTGGCATCGGTGACTTCGGCCGCACTGATGATGGCGGCGGCGTTCAAGTAGCTGTCTTTGGAGTTGTTTGGGCCAATGCATACACTTTCATCGGCTAGGCGTACATGCATAAGGTCGCGATCGACGCTGGAATGCACCGCCACGGTTTTGATTCCCATTTCTTTGCAAGCACGAAGAATTCGCAGGGCGATTTCACCGCGATTGGCGATGACGATTTTTTTTAACAAAGCAGCCATGGTGTGAGCCTTTTTAGACGATGGTGAATAAGGCTTGGTCGAATTCAACCGGTTGGCCGTCTTCCGTTAGGATGGCTTCGATAACGCCGGACTTATCGGCTTCGATTTGATTCATCATTTTCATGGCTTCAATGATGCAAATCACATCGCCTTTCTTCACTGACTGACCCACTTCCACAAAGGCTGGGGAACTTGGGCTTGGGCTGCGATATAAGGTGCCCACCATGGGCGACTTGACAATATGGCCAGAGTGCTTAGGTTTTTTCTCGCTTTTATTGTCGCTAACTGCGGCGGGAGTGGCTTGAGCCACCTGCACAGGTGCCGTCGCCACTTGAGCTTGAGTAAGCTGGCGCTTAAGTACAATGCGACTGTCTTTCTCGCTAATGTCTAACTCAGATAAAGAGGAGGCTTCCATTAGGGTGATAATTTGTTCGAGCTGTTTAATATCCATGGTGCCTACTTATTTCTTGGTATTTAGTATGTGCATGGCGCTTTGCAGTGCTAGCTGGTAGCCCTGAATGCCAAGGCCACAAATGACGCCCACTGCCACATCACTGAAAAAGCTGTGATGGCGGAATGCTTCACGGGCATGGACATTGGAAATGTGCACTTCAATAAAAGGAATATTCACACCCATGATGGCATCACGAATGGCCACACTGGTGTGGGTGAATGCCGCTGGGTTAATAATAATGAAGTCGATGCCTTCGTTGCGCGCTTCATGAATGCGCTCAATGATTTCGTATTCAGCGTTGCTTTGAAGGCTTAATAGGTGATGGCCGTTTTCTTTTGCTGTTTGCATGAGGCCTTCGTTGACGTCTTCTAATGTGTCAGCGCCATAAATCTCTGGCTCACGTGTGCCAAGCAAATTTAAGTTAGGGCCATGCAGTACCAGAATCGACGCCATTTTGTGAGCTCATAAAGAAGTAGAAAGAATTCACTTTAGTTTGCCTAATGGTGTGTGTGCTGTCTAGGGTCGTAAGGCAAAAGCCTTAAAGGGTTCACAGCTTTATACAGGTTTGGTCGCTTTGTATTATTCAATATAAACCTGCACGTTGTTTCGGCCCTGTTTTTTGGCCTCATAAAGCGCTTGGTCGGCATGTTCGATAATGTTGTCAGCGTTCGTGCCATTGAAGCTACAAATACCGCAGGAAAAGCTCACTTGGAATTCTTTATCGTCCGCGCTGTGGTCAAGTTGACTGAACACTTGGCGAATATTATTCATTACGGTCATGGCTTGTTCGGCAGTGGTATTGGGTAAAATCACCGCGAATTCCTCACCACCGTAGCGGCCAATGCTGTCAGAACTGCGCAGACGCTGTTTTAAAAATAGCGATAATGCGAGGATGACTTTATCCCCCACTGGGTGGCCGTAGTTATCATTAATTTTCTTAAAAAAGTCGATGTCGACCATGGCAAAGCTCAAAGGCTGCTGTTTATCCTTCGCTTGGCGGCAGGCTTGTTTGAGCTTGTCCAAAATGTAGGTGTGGTTGAATAAGCCAGTGAGGCTGTCGCGAGCGATCAGGTTGTTGAGCACCCGAGCCCGTCGCGCTCGGTTTTGGACCGTAATCACTAAATGGTTTGGGTTGATGGGCTTGGTTAGGAAGTCGTCGCCACCTTGGCTCATGGCATCAAGCTGGATATCAATATTATCTTCACCGGATAAGAACAAGATTGGCACCCCAATATACTGGGCTTGCTGGCGAATCACCCCTGCGACCTCGGTGCCAGTGCAACCCGGCATGTACATATCCATCACAATGATTTCCGGTTGAAAGTCATCCAGCGCCGACAAAATGAGCAGTGGATCGGTAATGACATGGGTTTCCATACCGGCTTTATTGAGCGTTTTCTCACAAAACAGCGCTTGGCTTTTTGAGTCGTCGACGATCAAGACTTTGTGCGGCTCTTCTGGCTTGGGTGAATAGTATTTTTCAACGGAGCGAATCAGTTGGCCCACGGAGGGCTTCACAAAAAAGCGCAAGCCGCCGGCTCGATTGGCCTCTAAGCGCTGCTGAATGCTGGCGTTTTCTTCATTGGTAATAAAGATCATTGGGGCGCTGGGTTGCTTGAGCTTGGCAAAATGGCTCATTAACTCAAGGCCATTGTGGTCCCTGACAAAGTGAATATCGGTGATATAGGCGCTGGCCTCAAATTCTTCTTGGAGGCGGTAGAAGTGCTCATTGTCCGTGGCCACTTCACTGTGTATGCCAAAGTGTTTCAGCTGGCTGGTGAGCTTGTCGGCGTATTCCGATGATACGGCCAGCATCACTGGGCGAAGTGCAGGGATATTATTGACGTCGTTTCCATCACTTCGTCTTAAGGCGCTTTGTCCTAGTTTGTCTATGGCGTGCTGCAAGGCTTGCTGCTGCATTTGTGTGATGGCGCAGGCCGCTTGGGATTCGCTAAGTAGCTCCAAGATTAATAACGCGTGGTCGTGCTGGTGGTGAATATTAAAGCGCAGACTGTGGCGCACCAGTTTCTCACATTCACTGATGAGTCTTGGTAGATGTTCGACCGTCAAGCCATGCTCACAGCTTGCGCGCCACAGGTTTAACAGCACTCGAATCTGGTTGCTTACCCGGCTGGCAAAATGTCGCTTGAGGGCATTGGACGCGGATTCTTTTTCGATATGGCTCATATGGGCCCTAAATTAGTCTGCATCCTTTCACTTTAGCAAGGATTCACGCCATTGATGAACCAACTGATGATAATGATAACTCGTAGGCCAAATAGTCCCACGAATAGAAAACCTCACCTATAGTTAAAGATTATTAACCATGTTTTGAGACAATGTAGTCATGGTGCCACAAGGAATTAACCGCCAGTTTGTGTGTGTGATGGCGCTCTCGCTGGCTTTGGTTTGCATGGTGGCAGCCCAAGGGAATCAGCGGTTATTAGGGGAAGCTATGGAGAAGCAGGCCCAAGAATTATTTGGTGAGCCAGGCAAGCAGGCCCTCGTGCAGTGGGCTCGCTTTGTGGTGGATCAAGGTGATGCTTATCAGGTAGACAAAGAAAGACAAACACTGGAAAAAGTAAACGCCTACTTCAATACTCGATTGGAGTTTGTCAGTGATGCCAGTCATTGGCAAAAAGAGGATTACTGGGCCACACCCCTTGAGTCATTAACCACTCAGGCTGGTGACTGCGAAGACTACGTCATTGCCAAGTACTTCTCACTGATCCAAGCCGGTGTTGAGCAAAACAAGCTGCGCATTACTTATGTAAAGGCCTTGAAGTTAAACCAGGCTCATATGGTGCTGGCCTATTACGCAGATCCCAGCAGCGACCCCCTCATTTTAGATAACATTAATCCACGTATTTTACCGGCATCCAAGCGACGGGATTTAGCCCCTGTGTATAGTTTTAACGGCATGGGCATGTGGATAGAACGCCAACAAGGGCGCAGCATAAAAGTGGGCAGTGCCAGTCGCTTAAGTATGTGGATGGATGTATTGTTACGCATGGAGCAGCAAGGCTTGCAACCTTGGCTTGATCTACCTGACCGTCAATTAACACAATAACAATAAGGCCGATCATTATGAGTATTCGTCGACAGCTCGCCCTCTATATTGGATTGCTTATGGTGATTATTTTATCGGGTAATCTGGCGGTTAATATTCACAATTTAAAAAACCACTTTGAGCAACAACTGCAAGCGCGTGCCGATGAAACCGCCACCACGCTAGCATTGACGTTATCGCAGCGGGCCCAGCAGAATGATGATGCTTCATTACGTTCCATGATTGATGTCATGTTTGACCGAGGGCATTTCTCGCTGGTGCGCTTTGAATACGCGCAATCGAATACCGTTATTGAACGCGGCGGCAGTGAAAATATCGCGGTGCCAGCTTGGTTTAAAAGCACCATGCGGCTAAATCCAGGCTTTGCACAAGCTGAGGTGCTCAGTGGTTGGAACCAGTTAGGCCAGCTCAGTGTTGCCATGCACCAAGGGCCCAGTTATGAGCAGCTTTGGCAATTGGTGAAAGCGGAGTGCGCGTGGTTTTTACTGATGACCTTCATTGTTGTTTACGGCATGCGAATATTGCTCATTTGGCTACTTAAACCGTTAAAGCAAATTGAAGGCTTAGCGCAAAAATTATCGCAAAATCAGTTTGTGCACATTCATGAAAAG
>JBNMQC010000031.1:0-19633 GCA_051277445.1 Bermanella sp.
CGTTAATATCTCGGTTGGAATAGGGGCAGTATAGGAAGGTAGTAGCTGATGAAAAGGCGTGACCAAGAGGGTTAAAGCGGACGTAATTCTGTGAGGCTTTGGATTTTTGCCAGAAGCCATAGGTCGTACTCACATCGGTGTTGAAAAATATCTCCTCCCCGTCATCAAGGGTATTATTGGCATTTTGATCATTAAACACAGAAACTGGTTTATCCCAATTTGATGAGCACGAGCTCCCTTGTAACGGGCAAATGCATATGTTGATGAGTTTGTCTTGTGCAAGCCCTCTAGCTTGGGCTAATGTTCTACGCAAACTATAAAATACGGTTTGGCTATTATGCCGCTCAACCATGCTATGCATCTTTGGGATGCCTAATGCAAGAAATGAAACCAATATAGCCATGGCCACGACTAATTCAATGATTGTAAATCCGCGCACTGAGATACCTCCATGTATGTCAGCAGTGATTGTTAATCAAATCAGTGTAAAGCGTTGAACCAGAAGGTCACTTAGAAAAAAGTATAATTTTCACTCAATATTTAGCTTTTTTAGTCGGTAACGCATTGAGCGAAAGCTCATGCCTAATTGCTCTGCGGCAGCGGTTTTATTCCAGCGGCACTGCTCTAGGGTGTCTTTGAGTATTTTGCGTTCAATGTCTTCGAGGTACTCTTCTAGTGATTGACCAGGCTTGAGTGTGCCGTTGGAGGTATCCGTTTGAGAGAGGGTGGTTTTTAAGGCCAAGTCTTTTGCATAAATTGTATTGCCGTCAATGAGAGTAACGGCTCTTTGCAGTATGTTCTCAAGCTCACGAATATTACCGGGGAAATCATAGGCTTTTAGGGCGCTTAGGGCGCTTTCGTCCATTTCTATGGCGGGTATATCAAAGGAAGTGGTTAGGCGTTTAATAATATGTTCGCATAAGGTTTTAATATCCTCGCTTCTGTTTCGAAGCGGGGGCACTTGTAAATTAATGACATCTAAGCGGTAAAATAAATCTTCTCGAAAAGATCGGTTAGCCACTTCTAGTTGTAAATCTTTGTGACTGGCAGAGAGTATGCGTACTTCCACTTGCTCTTCGGTCTCGCTGCCCACTGGGCGAACCACATTTTCTTGGATGGCCCGAAGAAGCTTCACTTGCATGGCAAGCGGTAAGTCGGCCACTTCGTCTAAAAATAATGTGCCTCCATGAGCGGCTTGAAAAAAACCTTCTTTGTTTTGGGTGGCGCCCGTAAACGCGCCTTTTCTATGGCCAAAGAACTCACTTTCCATAAGTTCTGACGGAATGGCGCCACAGTTGACGGCAATAAAGGGTTTATCTTGATCTGGGCCTAATTGATGAATCGCCCGTGCCACAAGTTCCTTGCCTGAGCCCGATTCCCCATGAATAAACACTGGGGCGTGGCTACGGGCGACCTTTTTAATTTGTGCTTTTAGTTGCTTGATGGCCGAAGACTCGCCAATCATGTTTGGTATGCTATCGCTGTCATTTTCTTGGATCGGCGCACTAGGGGGTAGCGCCAATGCGGTTTTAATAACCCCTTTTAATTTCTCAAGCTCAACTGGCTTGGATAGAAAGTCAAACGCCCCTTCTTTCATGGCTTCAATGGCGACATCTACACTGCCGTAAGCGGTTATAACAATGACCGGCATGCTCGCATAACTGGCTTGTATGTGGTTAACCAGGTCGAGTCCTGAGCCGTCAGGTAGGCGCATGTCGGTTAGGCACAAATCGAATGTTCGTTGAGTGAGCTGATGGTTGGCGTCAGCAATGGAACAGGCTGTGGTGGCATGAAACCCCATGCGCTCAATGGTCATGCACAGTAGTTCTAAGATATCGGGTTCGTCATCCACGATGAGGATATGACTCATTGTGTGTCCTTTTCTTTTTCAAAATCGTGGGCAAATAAAATATTGAATTGTGCCCCATCTTTGTATTCATGATCATAGCGTATTTCAGCCTGATTCGCTTCACATAGCTCTTTTATCAAATACAGACCCAAGCCAGAACCTTCGGAAGATGTGGTATGGAAGGGCTCATATAAAAACTCTTGTGCTGCGGCATTTAAGCCGGGGCCTGAATCATAAAAGCGTAAGCAGGGTCGGCCACCAATACGCATTAATCGAATGTTAATGCCGGTATTTCGATTCGCGCCACCGTAGCGGCAAGCGTTTTGCGTTAAGTTCCAGATTATCTGCTGTAATTGCGACGGATCAAATCGAATATCTAGATTAATGCCATGAATTGAAACGGCACATTGGAACTGCTCGCTTAACTCGTAAGACACATCCTGCAGCCATTTGTTTAGCTGGATCCATTTAACCTCAGAGGTTTTACGTTTACTGATTTGCATAACGTTATTGATGATGGCATCAGTACGCTGGCAATGATTAAAAATAATATCGCAAAGGCGTTTATCTTCATGACTAAGCTGTTGGTTTTCTGCCAGTAATTGTGACGCGTGACTAATGGCATTTAAGGGGTTTCGTATTTCATGGGCAATGCTGGCGGCCATTCTGGCTAATGAATTGAGTTTGAATTGATGGGCTTTGCGCACCAGTGTTTCTTTGCTTTCTATAAAAATGAGGGTGCTGCTTTTATCGATACTCGCAAAGTAGATAAATACTTGGTTTATCGTATCGCCTGAATGAATGGCGAGTTCGTTGTCATTTTGTAGGTTATATTCTTGCCAATACTTGAATCGTTCAAATAGAGACTCAGGTATTCGTTGGGTCGGTAGTACATTGGTTAATCGCTCTTGTGCGGCTCGGTTGATACGCAGAATGACCCCTGCATTATTGATCAGGCAAACACCTGTGTGCATGCGTTCAATGATGATATCGTTGAGTTTTGCCTCACTCTCTAACTGAGTTTGTGTTTGTTGTGCTTGGTCTTGGGCTTCGCTTAGGCTGGATCGAAGTACCTGTACAATCGCGGCTTCAATAAAGAATAAAATACAAATAAAGCTGCCTGAGAGTAAGCGGTCTGCCATAACATGTGGCGGATGTAAAAAGCCTTGAGCCAGCACCATAATGGTGGCCATGGACGCTAATAAGTAACCATAACGCTTACTAACAATTAAATTACCAACGCCCACATGAAACAACATGAGTACCGCGAGGTCTTGTTGTTTTGGCGTGATGTATATCATTAGAAAACCCATGATGAGAATTTCAAGCATTTGGTTGGGTAAAAATTGATCAAGCTTTTGCGGAAGGTGTTGCTTAGCCAGGATGACATTAGCCAACGCCAAGGCTATGTAACCCCCCAGAATAATGGGTAGCACTTTAGGAGCCTCGGCTTGCCACCATTGAAGCTGATCTTCAAATAAGTAAAAACCAAGAAATAATAAGGCCAAGCCTAGTGTGAAATAGCCATAAAACTGGTAAATGGAGTGACGACGTAACGCATAAAGCATGGTTTTGATTGCCCAATGTTTGCAATTCTCGCAGAATACGGGGCTTTCGTGGTTGGAATCAAGGTAGTAATGGTGTCCGAACAAACTCTTAAGGTCTGTTTAGCGCAGATTAATCTGTTAGTGGGTGATATTGCCGGTAATACTCAACGCGTCATTGAGTGCTCTGAACAGGCTCGTGGCGAGGGCGCGGATGTCATTGTTTTCCCTGAGCTGACTCTGACCGGTTACCCACCCGAAGATCTATTATTTCGCCCCAGTCTTGATACTCGTATTGATGAGGCCATTACGGCTGTGATCAACAGCAATTTATCGATTTACATTGTGATGGGTTACCCCAAGCGGATTGATGGTCAGTTATTCAACATGGCGGGCGTATTCTTCAATGGCCAGTGCGTGCATGAATATGCCAAACAACACCTGCCTAATTACCAAGTGTTTGATGAGAAACGCTACTTCGCAGAGGGTAATGAAAGCGGAACGGTGAGCATTAAAGGCATCCCATGTGCCATCAGTATTTGTGAGGATATCTGGCAAGAAAACGTCATGCTGGATGCAAAAACCAATGGCGCAAAATGCATGTTGAACCTGAATGCTTCGCCATTTCATATTGATAAATCGCAACATCGCCAAGATTTATTGAAACAACGTGCGCTGCAAGGGGATATGCCCATTGTCTATGTGAACCTTGTGGGCGGCCAAGACGAACTGGTGTTCGATGGCGGTTCAATGGTTGTGGATGCATCTGGTGCGTTAATGGCCAGCAGTGAACATTATCAAGAGGCGACAGATCAAGTTTTCTTAACGTTCGGTGAAAGCCGTTGTCTGAGTATTGACGGCCAGCTTGCAGTTGAAAAAGAGCGCCTAGCTAATATCTATGATGCCCTTGTTTTAGGTGTGCGAGATTATGTCAATAAAAATGGCTTTAAAGGTGTCTTGCTTGGTTTGTCGGGGGGGATTGATTCGGGCCTAACATTGGCGGTGGCAGTGGATGCATTGGGTAAAGAGCGAGTTGAAGCGGTAATGATGCCGTTTAAATACACTTCGCAAATGAGCCTGCACGATGCCGAAGATCAAGCTAATCGCCTTGGTGTGAAATACAAGGTGTTGCCGATCGAGCCCATGTACAACAGCTTTATGGCCATACTGTCTGATGAGTTTGCCGGTACTAAGGTGGATACCACTGAAGAGAATCTGCAAAGTCGCTGCCGTGGTGTCATGCTCATGGCCATGAGTAATAAAAAAGGCTACATGGTGCTAACCACAGGCAACAAGAGTGAAATGGCAGTGGGTTACGCCACTTTGTATGGCGACATGGCTGGTGGCTTTGGTGTGTTAAAAGATGTTTATAAAACTTTGGTGTTTGAACTGTCAAAATACCGCAACACCATTGAAGAGGTGATTCCTCCACGTGTGATTTCCCGCCCTCCATCGGCAGAGCTTGCGCCGGATCAGGTGGATGAGGACTCCTTGCCACCCTATCCTGTGTTAGATGAGATTCTGCGCTTGTATATTGAAGAAGACCAAAGTGCAGTGAGCATCACGGCAAAAGGCTTTAGCGAAGAAGATGTTCGCCGTGTGTTGCGCCTAGTGGATGTGAACGAATATAAGCGCCGCCAGGCGCCGGTAGGTGTGCGATTAACTCAGCGTGGCTTTGGTCGAGATCGCCGTTATCCCATCACCAATGGTTGGAAGATCGGGCATTAAGCTTTCTACAATCTGCCTTAATTCAGCAGACACAAAAAAAACCGGCATGGCCGGTTTTTTTGTGTCTTAGTGTTTTTCAAGAACTTTAGTCAATAAGACCTAGGGTAATCACGTTCCAAATACTCTTGCGGTCTTTCTGTGCCCAACCACTATGAACAAACTGGCCATCACTCAGTTGTGAGTGATTAGGGAAGTTGGCTTTCAAAACCGCTAAGCTCTTATCAGCCAGATCTTGTTGGCCAAGTAGCTCATAGCCTTCAACCATGATGGCCAGACCATCTGCCACATGCTTGCTGCCTTGGTAATTCTCTACAATATTGCGGCCACGATTCGCGGCCGCTAGATAGGCATGGCGCTTCAAATAATAACGAGCCACATGGATCTCGTGCAGTGCTAAACGGTCACGTAAGTAAATCATGCGTTGACGAGCATCGGGTGCATATTGGCTGTTTGGGAATTTACGAATCAACTCATTGAGGTCTTGGAAGGATTCACGAGCTGGCTGCGGGTCCCGCTGAGACTCTTCATCAGCAAAATAACGCTCAACTAAGCTTAAGCCTAGCTCGTAGCTGCTTAAGGCTTTTAGGTAGTAGGCGTAATCGACATTTTCGTGCTCGGGGTGAAGGCGAATAAAGCGTTCAGCACTGGCGCGAGCGCCTTCAAGTTCTTGGCCATTAAACTGGGCAAAGATCATTTCAAGCTGAGCTTGCTCACTGAAAGTACCAAAAGGGTAGCGGTTTTCTAGCTGCTGTAAGGTTTCGATCGCAAGAAAATAGTTTTCATTGTCGATGGCTTCTACGGCTTTTTCGTAGATTTCGCGCTCGGTCATTTCATTGCCAGGACGCTTACCGTCGCTGGAGCAGGCCACTAAAATCAAACTGGTAGCAAGGATCAAGAGAATTCGCATAGGTCTATCTGATATAATCTTCAAAATATTTACTGTTATTGTTGTGTCAGCGCGCAATTTAACCATACAGGCGTGCTAATCACCAAGGTTACTTATGTGTCTTTTGGCCTAACCGGGCTCAAAGTCACCTAACTAGATGTGATTCGCAATAGGCGTTTAAGTTCAAAGGGTCAACATGTCAGAACAGATTCAACACAGCATAAAAATTCCAGACGAGCTGGGAAATAAGCGCTTTGATCAGGTTGCCGCCCAGCTGTTTCCCGATTATAGCCGTGCGCGCCTAAAAACCTGGATACTCGATGGTAATCTTACGGTCGACGGTGAGACGCGCAAGCCCAAAGATAAATTGGTCGGCGGTGAGCAATTGGTCCTAGAAGTGGTGCTGCAGTCCGAAGGAGAGTGGCTACCAGAAGCGATTGATTTTCCCATTGTGTTTGAAGATGAGCATATTTTAGTGATCAATAAGCCGATGGATCTGGTGGTGCACCCAGCAGCGGGTAACCTAACCGGCACACTACTCAATGGTTTGCTGCATCATTGTCCTGAGCTCAGAAACATTCCGCGAGCCGGCATTGTGCATCGCTTGGATAAAGACACAACAGGCTTAATGGTGGTGGCGAAAACCCTACAGGCGCAAAATCACCTAGTTGAGCAACTGCAAAGCCGTGAAATGGGCCGTGAATACGAAGCCGTATTGCAAGGTACATTAACCGGTGGCGGTACTGTAAGAGAGCCCATTGCTCGACACATGAAAGACCGTACAAAAATGGCCGTTCACCCAACCGGCAAAGAAGCGGTGACCCATTATCGTGTCCTATCTCAGTTTCCAACCCACACCCATGTTCGCGTGAAACTTGAAACCGGTCGTACACACCAAATCCGTGTGCACATGGCCCATATCCAGCATCCGTTAGTGGGCGATCCAACGTATGGTGGCCGCGTACGCTTGCCTAAAGGGGTTAGTCATGAATTACGTGAAGTACTGCGAGACTTTCCGCGCCAAGCGCTGCACGCTAAGAAACTAGAGCTCCATCACCCTGCCACCAATGAGCTTGTGAGCTGGGAAGTGGACTTACCAGAAGATTTTGAAGAGTTATTAGATGAACTGCGTTATGACGCGGAAAATCATGGCGGGATCGATTACTAGTGTCAGCGTTAGACGTTATCACCCCCAACTGGCCAGCGCCGAAGCGGGTTAAAGCCCTATCTACGACCCGCCATGGCGGTGTCAGTATAGGGCCTTATGCGGCTTTCAATCTGGGTGGTCATGTCAACGATGACCCTGAGCATGTGGCCATTAATCGTGAAAAACTAGCAAAGCTTCTTCCAAATGACCCCATGTGGCTGAACCAAATTCATGGCACAGGAGTTATTGATGGTTCTGCTTACACGGGCGTGTGCGATGCGGATGCCAGTTTCAGCAAACAAGCCAATCAGATTTGTACGGTGATGACGGCAGACTGTTTGCCTGTTCTGTTTTGTGACGATGAGGGCACGCACGTGGCGGCGGCCCATGCCGGCTGGCGTGGTTTATTGGATGGCATGTTAGAAAATACCGTCGCGACCTTTAATGATCCAAGTGCCGTAATGGCCTGGCTTGGACCTGCCATAGGGCCGGATGTGTTTGAAGTGGGCCAGGAAGTCAAAGACCGCTTTTGTGCCAAAGATGCAGCCAGCGAAGTGTGCTTTACGCCATCAGAAAATGCAGGCAAGTGGTTAGCCGATCTTTATGCGTTGGCTCGAATGCGCTTGTTGTCAGCTGGCGTGAAAGAGGTGTATGGCGGCCATTTTTGTACCTATACCGATCAAGCGCGCTTTTTTAGTTATCGTCGTGACGGCATCACTGGTCGTATGGCCAGCTGCATTTGGCTGACAGACTAATCTATCAGCCGTTTGATCTTTACGGCTCGATTATTTCGAGCAGTATTTCGTCACATCTTTCGTGGCGTCTTTTATCAGGTTTTCACGGCCTTTCTCGTCATACCATTCCCGCTCGCCATTCTCTAGGGTTTTGAATATACGGCCATTGTTCTTTAGATCCGTAAGGCGTTGTTTCGCTTTTTTGCAGTTTTCAGCCATGCGTTCCGCTTCCGCTGCCGCCTCTTTCTCTTCTTCTGATTCGGTGGTGCGGTCTACCGCTTGTTCTTGTAATTGCTGACGCATTTTTTGAAGTGCTTCGTCCGCTTTTTTAGAGTTGGATGGCGGCGGTGTATTGACGACAATGTTTTCTGACTGGGCTTGCTCAGGAGGAAACTGCGAGAAGTGAGTTTGACCATTGGCGTCTGTCCATTTGTAGACCTGACCGGCTTGAGTGGCTGAGACAAAAAACAGGGTAAAAAGTAGGGTTATTACGCGCATAGTTAGAATTCTTTTGTGTCGAAATAAAGGTGAATAGGAGCAACTGTAACGAATTTTGCAAAAAAGCAAAGCATCAAGTGATCAAAGCGCTAAATGTCAAGCAAAATCAAGGCTATATGGCCCGAATTGGCTTGACTTAACGCATTGTGCTGTCAAAATTAGCAGCCCAATTTTTTAGCTCTCAACGGTCACCCCGTTCGAGCTTTTGGTGATCTTTCTGGACTGATGACCTCAGCCCAGCCGAATTCAAGTCAGTTGCCTAAGATGCCGCTGATCTAGGTGGAAAACTACAAGTTCTTCATCACCCGTTACATCCTGGCAAGATGCCAGTAAGGTGCGGTAGATTTGACGATGGTTTAAGCGTCAAACCATGCTATTGCAATGAATTTCCAGCTCGTATTGACGAGCATGCGAATGAGAGGAAGAAACGGTGGAAATGCTTTCCGGCGGAGAAATGTTAGTTCGCTCCCTTCACGAAGAGGGTGTTGAATATGTTTATGGTTACCCAGGTGGTAGCCTTTTGCACGTGTACGATGCGTTTTATCAACAAGATTCAGTCAAACACGTCCTTGTGCGTCACGAGCAAGCGGCAACCCATATGGCCGATGGTTATGCCCGTGCGACGGGTAAACCGGGTGTGGTGATGGTGACATCTGGACCAGGTGCAACCAATACGATCACCGGTATTGCCACGGCCTTTACCGACTCGATTCCTATGATCGTGATCACAGGTCAGGTAATGAGTCACTTGATCGGCGATGATGCTTTCCAAGAAACCGATATGATGGGTATCTCCCGTCCGATCGTTAAGCACAGCTTCAGCATCAAACACCCAAGTGAAATTGGCGAAACCGTTAAAAAGGCATTCCATATTGCAACTACTGGCCGTCCTGGTCCGGTTGTGATTGATATCCCTAAAGATATGACTATGCCCAATGATCGCCATGAATTTTCTTACCCTAAGAAAGTCAAAATTCGTTCATATGCACCACCTGCGAAAGGCCACAGCGGTCAAATTCGCAAAGCGGTTGAATTGTTACTAGGTGCTAAGCGCCCAATGATTTATTCCGGCGGCGGTGTCATTCTTGGCCAAGCGTCTGAGCAACTGCGCAAGCTGGTTCGTGAATTAAACTACCCAATCACTCAAACCCTAATGGGTCTGGGTGCGTATCCTGCAACGGATCGCCAGTCTTTGGGAATGCTTGGGATGCACGGTTCTTATGAAGCTAACATGGCGATGCATCACTCTGATGTGATTCTAGCCATCGGCGCACGTTTTGACGATCGTGTAACCAACGCAGTGAGCAAGTTCTGCCCAGATGCGAAAATTGTACACATTGATATCGATCCTTCTTCGATCTCTAAAACCGTAACGGTTGATATTCCTATCGTAGGTCCGGTTGATAGCGTGCTGGATGACTTCCTTGAAACCATCGCTGAAATTGATCAGAAACCTGACCAAAAAGCCATTGAATCTTGGTGGAAGCAAATTGAAGAATGGCGCAAGCGTCACGGCGGAGCTTACGACAAAAACGACAATGGTTTATTGAAACCTCAAGAAGCCATTGAAGGTTTATGGAAAGCCACCAATGGTGATGCTTACATTTGTTCTGACGTAGGCCAGCACCAGATGTTTGCTGCGCAATACTACAAATTTGATAAACCAAACCGTTGGATTAACTCCGGTGGTCTTGGCACCATGGGCTTTGGTTTCCCTGCGGCCATGGGTGTGAAGCTGAACTTCCCAGATGAAATGGTTGTGTGCGTAACCGGTGAAGGTTCGATTCAAATGAACATCCAAGAGTTATCCACCTGCTTACAATATGGCATTCCGGTGAAGATTTTCTGCCTAAACAATGGTTATCTTGGCATGGTTCGTCAGTGGCAAGACATGAACTATGAAGGCCGTCACTCCAGTTCTTACATGGAGTCGCTACCAGACTGGACAATGTTGGCTGAAAGCTATGGCCACGTTGGTATCAACGTTGAAACCAAAGACCAGCTTCAAGGTGCAATGGAAGACTGCTTTGGCAAATACAAAGACCGTTTAGTATTTGTAAACGTAGCAGTGGATCCAGAAGAACATGTTTACCCAATGCAGGTGCCAATGGGAACCATGCGTGATATGTGGTTAAGTAAAACGGAGCGCACCTAATGAGACATATAATTTCTATTTTATTAGAGAACGAACCGGGTGCTTTGGCACGTGTTGTCGGTTTGTTTGCGCAGCGCTCTTATAACATTGAAACGTTAACGGTTGCGCCAACGGAAGATCCAACGCTTTCACGTATGACCATTACCACCTCAGGTCCTGACCGTGTTATCGAGCAAATCACTAAACAGTTAAATAAATTAATTGAAGTGGTGAAGCTGGTGGATTTAACCGAAGGTGCTCACCTTGAGCGTGAATTGATGCTAATTAAAGTCAAAGCGTCCGGTTCACAGCGTGCTGAAATTAAACGTACGGCGGATATTTTCCGTGGTCAAATTGTGGATGTAACCGCAAACGTTTATACCATTCAGTTAACCGGTGCTACCGATAAGCTAGAAGCCTTTATTGAAGCCATCGGCCCGAACTGCATTTTAGAAACCGTTCGTACCGGTGTGTCCGGTATTGCCCGCGGTGAGAAAACCCTAAGCTTATAATTGACCTGTAAGCTTAATAATGGCGTGCGACTTACAATAAGTCGCGCGCCTTTTTTTTGGATGACGGTATCTTAATTATATTCAGATGGTTTAAGTAACAGGATTTTATATAGGTAAATCTTATAATAATGCTGCGAATCTTCGCTCGTTTAACCTTGGTGTAGTCTAGTCTCAAGGTAATGACGAAAAAAGAGTGAGCGGCTTATGTTTTTAATGCGTTTAATATATTGCAGTAAAGCCACCAGTGAATTTCAAACAGAAGATATAAACCAAATATTAGAGGTGTCTAGGCGACACAATAAACAGCAAAATTTAACCGGTATTCTGTGCTTTAACCGAAAGTATTTTTTACAGTGTATTGAGGGCAGTCGAGAGTCCGTCAATTACGCGTATCATCGAATCCTAAAAGATACCCGTCATGAAAATATCATTCTTCTAGGTTACACCCAAATTCACCGTCGTGATTTCTCAAATTGGCAGATGGCATTTGTGCCAGAGAAAAAAATCACTGACGAACTGAATCTAAAATACTCAAGAGGCATCGACTTTGACCCATTTGATATGAGTATGGAGAGCACTTACCACCTATTATTAGAGCTTAAAGATAATGTGACAGCCATTTAAAAACGCGATTAATGCAATAAAAAAGGGTTATGACTCAGTCATAACCCTTTTTTATTGCTTGCGTATTGAATGCGTCATTTTTTACTGATGAGGTACACGCCTAAAATAACCAGTGCTAAGCCAATAAGATGATAAATCGTTAACACTTCACCTAAAATCCACACCGCTAATAAGGTGGTAAAAAGCGGGCCGGTTGTGCCTGTAATCGCGGTGCGTTCCGCGCCAATACGTGAAATAGCGGCACTCATAGCATAACTTGGAATCACGGTACTGAAGAATGCCAATGCAAATGCATACCCATAAATATCCATGGAGTAGGCTGTAATTGTATCGATAGGGGTATTGAGTAAATTAACCTGAGTAAAAAGGCATGAACTCACCATAGCAATGGATGTGAATAACCCAGCCCCTAATCGCTCAATTAACGGCTTACTGAGCAGGACATAAATTGCAAACGTCAGAGCACAACTGAGCATGAGCAATAATCCCAACCAAGACCCATGCAAACTAAACTCACCCGGTAATAAAACCAGCAAGCCGCAATAGACAACCACCACGGCTAATAACACTTTAGGCGACGGCATTTTCCTATCCCAAGCGGCTTTTATGAGCACCACTAAACTTGGGTAGGCATATAGAATGATTCGCTCCGCATGGGCGCTGATGCTCTCCAGTGCCAGTAAATCCAAATAACTCGATAAGAAATAGCCCAAAAACCCAGTGGCAATAGCTGAAATGATGTAGCGTTTTTTGCCTGCCAATTGCGGATATTGCCAGATGAGTAGCGCCAAATAAAAAGGAAAAGCAAACCACATGCGTAGCACCATCAGGCCTTCGCTATTGGCGCCTAAAGCGTACGCTTCTTTAATGAGAATGGGTTTTAATGAAAACATGAAGCTGGCCAACAAAGCCAAGCTTAATCCTATTTTAAAGGGTGATGTCACAGCCGATTCCTTAAAAGTGAGGCTAATGAAGGCTGTAAAATGAAAAGCAATAACCTGGCATCTAACAGCCAGGCAGAGTGAAACCTAGCTCGAAAAAGCGAGTTTCCACCATAGATACAAAGATGCAGCGTTTGTTGGTTTGATTGGACTGACGTTCATCAGTAACTCCCGTGTGATACATATTCATTAAAGCCAGTTTCTCAGATCGGTTCAAGAGGTATAATGCTGAAAAATGAGGAAATTAAATGAAAACGGCAATCACTGAATTATTAGGCATAGAGCATCCTGTTGTATTACCCGGAATGAGTTGGATCAGCACCCCTGAATTAGTGGCTGCGGTGAGTAATGCAGGTGGTTTAGGCATTTTAGCTACGGGGCCGCTGAATAAAGAAGAGACTCGTAAAGCCATTCAAAAAGTACGCACGCTAACAGATAAGCCATTTGGTATTGGCGCAACCCTATTAATGCCAGGGGCTACGGATAACGCAAAAGTCGCTTTAGAAGAGCAAGTTCCGGTTATTAACTTCTCATTAGGGAAAGGCGACTGGATTGTTAAAGCCGCCCATGAGTATGGCGGTAAGGTCATTGCAACAGTGGTGACAGAAAAACACGCTAAGAGTGCTGAAAAAATAGGCGCAGACGCTTTGTTGGTCACCGGTCATGAGGCGGCGGCCCACGGCGGTGATGTGACGTCATTAGTACTGGTGCCAGCCATCGCGTCAAAAGTGAGTATCCCCGTGATTGCAACAGGTGGCTTTGCTGATGGTCGAGGCTTATTGGCGGCCCTTGCGTTAGGGGCCCAAGGCATAGCCATGGGGTCTCGTTTTGCCACCAGTAAAGAAAGCCCTTTGCATCAAAATACGAAAGATGCCGTGGTTGAACGTGATGAAAATCAAACCATTTATGGCAATAACTTTGATGGCTTATATGCCCGTGTGATGAAAACACCCGGTTCGGTCAAAGCCATGAAAAAACCCATTAGTTTTCTTAAAGCATCGTTGCTGAGTGTGCAAGCTGCCAAAATTGCTAACATGCCTGTTATGACGGTTTTGGCTGGTTTAGTGGTGCAGTTTGATAAAATTAAACTGCTCAGTTTGTTTGGTGCCGCGACTAAAAAGATTCAAGCGGCCACGGTGGACGGTGACTTGCAAACCGGCGTACAGTTTATTGGGCAAACCCAAGGGTTGATTGATGATCAGCCTAGTGTTCAAGCGATTATTGAACGCACGGTAGAGCAAGCTGAAATACGCTGTGGTGAAGTTCACAAACATTTTTAATGAATCTGCTGTGAATAAAGATCATGGGTATGATGCTTACGCAAGCGATCTAAAATAAGCCATACTGTGTGACATCTTGCATCGAAAGATGTGATCTATTTTTTAAAAGGTATTTCTGTGCTGACCATTCCTTATCCTGTATGGCTCATTACCATTGCTCAAGCATTGGGCATGTTAACGGCGCCCTTGGTGATCTTTGTGGGCGGCTTTTTAGGCGTATTATTTGCGCCTTCTGCCAGCCTTGCCACTTTACCGGTTGCTGCGTTAGTGGTGGGCAGTGCGGTAACGAGTATGCCGGCAGCTTTTATTATGAAGCGCATCGGCCGTCGTCGTGGTTTTGTGTATGCCACCTTGGTTGCCATATTGGGTTCTATTTTGGCTGTGTACAGTGTGCGCGGTGAAAATTTTTTAGGCTTGTGCTTTAGTATTTTTTTACTGGGTGGTCACATGGCATTCGTACAGCAGTTTCGTTTTGCCGCAATAGAATGGGTGCCAGCAGATAAAGTGGCCATGACTGCCAGTGTCGTCATGCTAGGAGGTTTATTTGCTGCGTGGTTTGGCCCTGAGATTGCCATGCTGGGTAAGGATTTATTCACGCAGACATTTAGCGGCAGTTTTGTTTTATTGGCCTTGTGTCATGTGGTGCTACTTGTACTTTTGAGTGTGATGCCGTTTGCCAGTATTCCTGCAGTGGATGAATCGGCCGTTGTTAAGCGCTCTTGGCTATCCTTGTTGCTCCAGCCTGGTATCAGCGCGGCGATTGCCAGTGCGGCGGTTGCCTTTGGGGTCATGAGTTTGATCATGACCGCCACGCCGGTGAGCATGAGTGAGATTCAAAATTATCCACTTGATGATACAAAAACCGTGATTCAAAGCCATATCATGGCCATGTTTTTGCCTTCGTTATTCGCACCTTTTTTATTCAGAATATTTAGTTTGTTGAGTATGTTGTTAGCCGGGCTTGTGGTGATGAGTGCTGCGGTCAGTATTGCAATATTGGATCAGGGTTACTGGGGATATTGGAGCGCCTTGGTTTGTTTGGGTGTGGGCTGGAACTTCTTATTCGTTGCGGGTACCACGTTATTGACCCAGCAATATACCAAGCAAGATAGTTTTACTGTGCAGGCCATGAATGATGCTGCGGTTTTCTCGACACAAGCGGTTATGGCATTGTGTGCCGGTTGGATGGTGTTTAATTTTGGTTGGCTGGCCCTCAATTTATTGTCTGTGCCTTTATTAATATTGGCACTGCTGTTGATCGCCCGCTGGTATTTTTCCAGTCTCACCCATAAAAAAGCGGCCAATTAGGCCGCTTTTTTATGACTTGAATACACTCTTCGATTAAGCGATATCATCTAGTAAGGTATCCATTCCCGACTCAATTCCGTCGACGGTTTCTAAATCGGATAAAGCTTGCTCTGTATCCATATTAATGGCTGCGGCCACATCTCTTGGAAAACCGTTTAATATTTCTTGGGTGGTTAAGCCCATTTTGTGGCTGTTGTGAATGTATAGGGCCAAGTGAAGCAAACAGGCCAGAGGTTGGTCGAGTGTCGTCACATCCGGATGGTTTTGGTAGCGGATACCATCGACAATTTCGTCAGGAAACTTCCATCGCGTAGCTAATTCAGCACCCACATCGGCATAGTTAAAACCGAGCATGGAGTTTTCTACGTTTGCCAATACACCACCTGCGTCCACTGTCGCATTAATTTTTTTAGACTCTTCCGGCATCACAAGTTGGATTAACAACTCGCCAATGCTATACAGCATACCGGCAGTGAAAGCGGTTTCTGGGTTCATTTTGCAGTAAGGTGCCATCCACTTGGCAATGGCCGCCACCGCAAAGTTATCTTGCCAAAATCCTTTGCGGTTAAACCCCGGAGGGCTTTGCATCGCACCTGTAATGCCAGATGCTAACACCAAGGTGCGTAATGTTGAAAAGCCCAATAACACCGATGCGTCGGTGGTGCTTGAAATCGTTCGACTCACACCATAATGGGCACAATTGGCTAGGCGCAGTACCTTTGCTGTAAGTACTGGGTCGAGGCTAATTTTTTTGGCAATTTCATCCATATCGAAATCAGCTTGGTTAAACGTGCTGATGAGTTCTTGAACGACCTTTGGGATATTTGGAAGGTTTTGACTGTGTTCGAATATGCTGGCTAGGTTCATACTGACGTCCATTGTTATGCTGTTTTAAGCTTAGAACACTCAACCCTACTTGGCGAATAGGAAGAAGGTTGTTTGGCTCAATTTTGAGTGCTCTTTGTTAGAATAGATCAATCACGATAAAAAAGTATAAGAGGTGCCTATGACAAATGTTGGGTTTATTGGGATTGGCTTGATGGGTTTGCCTATGTGTAAGCGTTTACTTTCAGCTAGTGTGCCATTATCTGTATGGAATCGCACCCCTGAAAAATGTCAGTCCTTACTCGACCTAGGTGCCCAGTGTGCACAATCCATCGAATCGCTCGTGCAAAATGTGGATGTGGTCATGCTGTGCGTCTCGAATACGCAGGCGGTTCAGGCGGTTGCCAAAACCTTATTGCCTCATTTAAAGCCAGGGCAGGTGATCGTAGATTTTAGCTCTATTAGTCCAGATGCTACCCAGTCACTGGCACAAGAGACGGCCAAAATGGGTGCCCAGTGGATCGATTGTCCGGTATCAGGCGGTGTGGCGGGCGCGCAGGCAGGTACTCTGGCAATGATGGCTGGCGGAGACTCTCTGACGGTTTCGTCCATTGAGCCGTTGCTGTTGAATCTAGGCCAGCGACTCACCTACATGGGCGAAAGCGGCTCAGGGCAAACCACTAAAATCTGTAATCAAATGATCGTCAGCTGTAACGTGTTAGTCATAGCTGAGGTTATGGCCATGGCAAAACGGGCAGGGGTGGATGCTAGCAAGATTCCTACTGCCCTGACGGGAGGATTTGCTGATAGTACGCCATTGCAATTAACCGGTACCCGAATGGCCACTCAAGATTTTGATGATATTAAGTGGCATGTGAAGACCTTGCTGAAGGATTTAGACATGGCGGGCGATTTAAGCAAAGCACTGGGCAGTGCCACGCCCATGGCGGGTTTGGGCGCCCAATTAATGCGTCAGCATGCGAGTCATGGTTTTGCCGAGCAAGACCCAGCAACTCTTGTTACGCTTTATGAGGCTATGCTTAATTCCAATGACGGGCAAAATGGTGAAATTCATGAGCAGGAGTCCCCATGCGATTAGTGGCTAATTTATCTCTGTTATTTACCGAGCTCCCCCTGTTGCAGCGTTTTCAAGCGGCCGCGGATGCGGGCTTTAAAACCGTTGAGATTCAGTTTCCTTACGACGAAAATTTGACTGAGTTAGTGTCAGCGAAGCAGCAAGCTGGGGTCAATGTGTGCTTAATTAATGTGCCTGCGGCGGATCTAATGAGTGGCGGTGAAGGCTTGGCCTGTGTGCCGGGAAAAGAAAAAGCGTTTGAAGAGGCGTTGAAGCTTGCCTACACCTACGGCAAAGCGCTGGGCGTAAAGATGGTCAACGTACTGCCGGGGCGTTGCTTAGATGAAAGTCGGCACTTAGCGTATATGGAAACGTTAAAAAAAAATCTGGTTAAAGCGGCTACCGTGATGGATAAACATGACATTTTGGTGACATTCGAAGCGGTCAATACTAAGGATATGCCTGGTTTTTTAATTCATCATACTGAGCAAATGCTGGATATTTTAGCGCAGCTCAATCACCCCAACCTAAAGATGCAATATGACATTTATCATATGCAAATTATGGATGGCAATGTCGATGAAACCTTGCGTCATCATGCCAATATGATCGGTCACATTCAATTTGCCGATGTCCCAGGCCGCGGAGAACCCTTGAGTGGTAATTTAAACTTTAAGAGTATTTTTGAAGACATCAAAAACAGCCACTATCATGGCTTTGTCAGCGCTGAATATCGCCCAAGTGAGGGTGACACACAAGCCAGCTTGCATTGGATGAATCAGTTCGATTTAGAGTGGCTCAATCATCAACATGAAACCCAAATTACCCCTTACTAATCAGCGTGATTGAAAAAGCTAAAGCTTCAAAGATTCACGCCGATAAGATCAGTAAGCTTGATGGATTAAGCCCAGACTTTAGGGTTGCTACCCTTATAAAGAGCAGTGCAAACGGATCTTTGTCGCTTCTCTTTAGTATAAGTCGCAAAGGACGTGGCTGCGCTTAAATGGACGTTGTGAAACATGACCTTAATCCACGGGGGCATGAATCAAGCGCAGCCAACACACCTCTTTAGTCAGCTCTTTGGGCGGCATTCTCAAACACTAAGATCACATTGTTGGCGGGCATATCCAAGCGTTTTGATAATTTCAAGCCGCAGCTGCTTGCCTTGTCTGTTAGATAATCCAACTCTTTGATACCAGCTTGCGGATTAATATCTTGCTTGAGCCATTGGTCCAAATTCTGATTGCCTTCACTAGTGAAACCATTTTCATTAATTGGGCCGTAACAAAAAAAGAAACCATTGGGTTTGAGTGCTTGCGCGATGCCGTTAAAGACATTTTCAACGCTTTGTTTGCTGATAAAGTGCAGCAGGTTAGCGCAATATGCGTAATCATAGTGCTCGCTCTGCACGGGCCAATCAGTCTCACCGATGTCTAATGCGATACAGGGGTATAAGTTTGGGTTACTTGCCTCCTCAACCCAAGGCTTGGATAAGGTCACGGCTGAAGGGTGTTCAGACAGCTGCCAGTTGAGCTGTGAAAGGTGAGACGTAATATAAGCCCCATGTTGTCCCGTACCACAGGCCAGCTCCAACAAGGTGCCACCTTGATTAAGCCAACTCGATAATGCTTCAAATATGGGGGCTTGGTTACGTAAACATGGCTGACTGACGACTTTTTCTTGCATAAGACTCCCTAGAACAGGCTTTTTACACAGATACCCTAAACCATAGGTGCCTAGAGTAAGCAAAGGCAGTAAAATGCCCCAGTCTATGTAAAATAACCAGCAAATTTCATTCAGAGGTGAGTATGTCACAAGTAGTCTTAATTACAGGCGCCAATCGTGGTATTGGTCTATCTATGGCGCAGCAGTATGTTGCCCAAGGTTGTGAAGTCATCGCTGTGTGCCGTGAAAGCTCTGATGAAATTGAAGAGCTGGCGGATCTTGTGATCAGCGGCATCGACCTAAGCCAAGACGACGCCATGGACAGCGTGGTACAAGTGTTAGAGCTGGCTCAAGGGGACGATTTCAAACTGGATGTATTGATCAACAACGCCGGTCTATTCCAAAACGAAACCTTGGACAACATGGCGTTGGATCAGATTCGTGATCAATTTGAAATCAACGCATTGGCGCCTTTAAAAATCACGCATGCATTGCTGCCATTTTTAAAAGAAGGTTCAAAAGTGATGAATGTGACAAGCCGTATGGGCAGCATCGAAGACAATACCAGTGGCGCGTATTACGGTTACCGAGCCAGTAAAGCGGCACTTAACGCGTTCACTAAGTCGTTAGCCATGGACCTGAAGCCAAAAGGCGTTGCCGTTGCGGTTGTGCACCCAGGTTTTGTGCAAACGCGCATGGTAGGTTTTAACGGTGATATCACGCCAGACCAAGCTGCTAAAGGTATCTTAGAGCGCATTACTGAGTTGAGTTTAGAAAACACCGGTGGCTTTTGGCACAGTAACGGCCAAACCCTTCCTTGGTAATATTGAGCGAGACGTCGAGCACAGCGTCACGCGGAACGAATCAAAATGAGTTTTTATAC
>JBNMQC010000032.1:0-19628 GCA_051277445.1 Bermanella sp.
GTTTCTTTAAACTTCCCATCGCTTGAAAAGCTTTCATTGGCAAAAGATTCACTACTGCTTTTAAAAGAAACTATCAATATCTGTTTAACATTGGGTATCACTCATCATAAGTATTATCAATATCGGCAATTACAATACCAAAGCTTAAGTACTCTTAATCTTGGCGTATTAGAGTTAAATAAATATGGGCATGTCATACATACTAACCATTTTGCAAACTCACTTATTGAATCAAGCTTACTTACTATCAAACACAATAAGCGGCTTATGTTAGGTGATCAATTAGTCACAAGTTTTTTTAAACAGCACCTGTCATACTATTTTGATTGGAAAATCGAACAAAACCATTTCTTTTGTCATTTACACCAACAAAACTCAAATAAAAGTAACTGGAATATTTCTGAAGACAGTTATTTATTAATTATTCAACCGCTTCGTTATACCCCTAACCCTCAATGGCTCATGGATGTATTTTCGCTCACCGAATCACAAGCCATTGTCGCAAGCCATGCTTGTTTAGGTTTAAGTGCAAAAGAGATCGCAAGGATCACCAATTTTAGTGCCAACACTGTTTACAGTTATTTAAAGGCTATTTACGCTAAATTAAATATCAGCAACCAATCACAACTGGCAAGTGCTATATGGCCCGCACTTCCAATATAAATACACTTTCAAAACCCTAAAATGCACTATTGTATAAACCATCACGAGTTTTAAACTGCCGCTTTTAGAATTTAAGATGGATATAGCATGAAAAAAGGGATCATCACCGCCTTTACTTTTTCGTTGTTAGCGGCCTGTGGCAGCGGCAGCTCAAACAGTGAAAACAAGCCTACTAACGTTCCTGATAAGCCTATAGAACCAATCGATAAAGTTGAAAATCAAAAACCCATTGCGCAAGCTGTCAGTATTATTTTCAATGAGAGCAAAACCCTGTACACAGGCGATACTTTAGAAGGTACATATCAGTATACAGATAACGAAAATGACCCTGAAGGCAATACACAATTACGCTGGTTAGTGGATGGTATCGAAAAAGGCACATCCGAAACCTATACCATAAAAAATGAAGATGCCGATAAAAAGATCACCTTAGAAGTAACACCAATTGCTACCACAGGCACAATTGAGGGTTCGCCAGTTAGCTCTAACGATGTCACTCCTACTCTAAAAGAATTTATTCCTTATACAACGGCAATCAATGGACTTGAACGAGTTACATTTGTCACTGACGGCACAGAGTCTGGCACAAAGTTAGTTAAAGATTTCTCTATTGAAGAAAACAAAGAATCCATCATTAATGCATTCTCATTCAAGAGCCAATGGTTACTTGGTATAGATACCGCTGATTACGGCACTTCCCTTGCCATAACCGACGGAACACAAGCAGGCACAGACCACATCAATATCGAATTGACGAACCTTTTTCCATCAGGCTTTGTAGAGTTTCAAGGAAAAGTTTTCTTTCGGGGCACTCAACCCGATAGTGGCACCGAACTTTGGGTAACTGACGGCACATCAGAAGGTACTGAATTATTTTTAGATTTAGCCCCAGGTAACATCGCAGCAGAACAAGCTTATAACAGTTATCCAAGATATTTAACGGTAGCGAATAACAAACTCATATTCAGCGCTTATAGCCGTAGTTATGGCACCGAATTATGGGTGAGTGACGGCACCCCTGCTGGCACCACTATGTTAAAAGATATTAATGTAGGTCTTGACGGCAGTAATCTCTCTGGGTTTTATGCATTTAATGACAAGGTATTTTTTAATGCCGACAGCCAAACCTATGTTACGGATGGCACGCCAGAAGGCACCAAAGCTCTGCTTGTTGATAACCTATCGAACCCTAATCAGTTCTTAAAAATTAATGACTCGCAAATGGTCATCTTAGCCAATAACTTAGGTTCTAATCCAAGAAGCGGATTATGGATCAGTGACGGCACCGAAGACGGTACTGAATTAATCGATACGCAAAATGGTAATCAAAAAATTTACAACCTAACGATTGCCAATGAAACTCTCTACTACACCGCTGACAATATTATTTACAGCTATCATCCTGAGGAAGGCACTAAATTAATTAGTGATAGATTTTCCTTAGTAAATAACTTGCTTTCATTAAATGATCAATTATATTTTCACGCTCGTAATAGAAATGGATCTGCTCTGTATACAGTTACAAACAACAGCGTAGCCTTCATCAAACAACCATCACAAGACAGTAGCGCATACATAGAGGACCTTTATGTTCTCAATGACAGCATTGTCTTTAAGGGATCTGATGAAGCGTACGGCATAGAACTTTGGATTTCAGATGGCTCTGAATCTGGCACACATATTTTACAAGATACATTCCCAGGCCCTGAGCACGCCTACCCTGCGCTTTGTCATCTAACATCAGGATGTCGCCGATAGGCCGCTTCTATAAAAAGCGCAGCGCCCGTTGCGCTTTTATTAACGTATTCTCTTTTGCTCTGGCACTACCCTAAATTGCACTATTGTGTAAAACGGTCATCCACTTAGAATTCTGTTCATAATTCAACCAAGAAGTGATGGCACTATGAAACGAATTCTAATTAGCTCATTATCTATTCTAATGTTAAGTGCATGTGGTGGCGGTGGCGGCAACAGCAGCGGTGGTAATGGTGACGGCAATACAACCCTTACTGGCCAAGTCTCCGGTATTTCAGGCTTAAGCTTTAAAACCATCAACACAGACGATATTGAAACACGCAGCGGCGTCATCAATCAAAACAATGAGTTCGAGTATGAAGACGGTGAAACAATCACCCTATACTTGGGAGGCGCTGAATTAGCATCCGCCACCGCCAGCACTAATATGAACTTGTTCGACTTTTTCCCTAATTTACCTGATGACGCAGCGACACTTCGTAAACAGTTACGTCAGCCGTTCTATTCACGAGAAAGACTTCAAGCAGTACCAAGAGGGTCTTACTATACAAAGAATCAAAGCACACCTTTAGATCGTGCTTCAAATATCATGCGACTATTACTTGCCTTAGATGAAGATCAAGACAGCACAAATGGTATTGACCTTTTAACAGATGACTGGATTACAAAATTGGCTAATGAATCCGATGTGTCACTTAATCTAGATGCAAATATGTTTGAATTTTCTGACTCCCAAGCCATGCTGGCATTTCAACATACCTACTCTTTATCCATTAATATGGACATCAGTGAACCGCTAGCAACTTTATATGACATGGCACAAGTAACCATCCCAACTCAGCGTCGTGAAGGTTATAATTCACAAGGATTAACGCCACCTAATAGCGGCACCTATGAGTACGATGATCAGCAACGCATCATCAAAGAAGTCAAAACAACTTCGTATGAATATCTTCAAGACGGCACACCACCTAACCATAGAATTTATACCTATGAATATGATGCTAAGGGAAATTTACTAAAAGATTTTTATGAAGCAGACGTCAATGATAATCAGATCATAAACAGTTATAACCGTAAAACTTATACCTACAATGACTTTGGTAAAGTGGAATCTCTAATTTACGACTACGATCAAGATACCGATAGCAATGCGTTTAGACGTACCGTCTCTAACAACTTCTATGAAAATGATGCTGTTCTACTAAAATCTTCGACACAAAAAACGGACAACACTGGTGATAATACATACGATATATTTTATGAAACAAAGTATGAATATGATAATAATCATGTAGTGGAAAGCATCCAGGACAATAAACTAGATGCAAGTGGTGAACTGCTTAGCATATCAAGTCGAACGTCTTACTCTTATAATGAAGACTATCAGATCACTCAATATAACTATGAAAAATCCTTTAGTGGTGAAACCGCCAGCGCAACTGATCGTTACGACTTCACATATGATGGCAATACAGTTACCAGTACTATCAATTACATCACTTTAAATGCACCTTTAAGTAGTCCAAGTAACAAAGGCGTATTTACTGAGACATTCGATGAAGACGGCTTGGTCACCAAAAGAACAAAAGCAGTATATGTAAACAATGCGTTGGATGGATCGGGTGAAGTAAGCTACTCATATGATGCCAACAATAGAATTACTCAGTGTCAATTCCAGTTTGATAATACAGGTGATGAGCAGTTTAATTATGCTCAAAAGTATGATTATGCTTATGATGACAATGGTATCACCTCCATAGGCTCTCAACATGACTATGATGGCGATGGTGTTTTCACTGTTGACAGTGAATCATATACAGCGCAATACGGTGATAATTCTCAAGTACTTAATGAGACAACAGATAGCCTAGTATTTAATTATTCTACCGATACAATCAATGATGGTGTTCGTTATTTAATTCATGAATTTTTATATCTTGATCGTGATATATTAATTAGGCATAACGATGCAAAATGCTTCTTAAATTTAAGCAGTGGGAGATAACACGGTATGCAACAAAAAAACGCAGCCAAGGCTGCGTTTTTTTATAACCGCATTTCACTTACACTGCCAATAAAAACGGCAACGTAAACGCACATAACACTCCCATAAAGCTCATACTCAATGCCGCAAAGGCACCTTGTTCGCTACCATATTCTAATGCCCTAGCCGTGCCCACTGCATGAGCACACACACCCAACGCGCAACCCTGAGCAGGAGCCGCGGTAATATTAAACAGGCGGAATAACGTCGGTGCCATTAATGCACCTAAGATACCGGTGAACATAATAATGGCTGCAGCGATGGATGCCATGCCGCCAATTTGCGGTGCTATTTGCAGGGCAAACGCGGTGGTGATGGATTTTGTCCACATGGAGTTAACGCTCATATCCGAGCCGCCTAACCAATATAACATTCCAACCGCTACTAATATTGTGATGGCACCACCGAGTACATTGCTTAATAAAAACGGTAACCAATATTGTCTTAATGCTTTTAAGTTTTCGTATAGCGGAATGGCTAACGCCACAATCACTGGCCCTAAAAATTGGCTGATCATATGGGCGCTGTCCATGTAACGCTGGAAACTTAAATCCGTTAACAACACCACCGCGCATAAACTCACAACGCTCACCATCACAGGGTGTAAAAATGGTTTTTGTGCACTCAAACGAAATAACCACAAACCCAATTGAAAACTTAGCAAGGTTAAAAACAATCCTAAATACGGGCTTAACCAAATGGCATTCCACGCGTTGTGCCAGTGTAAACTCATGAGCGACCACCACTTTTAAGACTCATGGTTTTTTGTGCAAGCCAGCCACAAAGCGGAATCCCCACAGCCAAACTCACAATCATGGCTGTGACAATTATCAGCCCTTCCTCGCGCACCACATCCATATAATTCACGATTCCCACAGAAGCAGGCACGATAAATAAAGGCAGGTATGGCAATAGTCCTTTGCTTGATTGTTTCAGCGGCGCACTGATGCCGCGGCGCACGACTAACACGCCAAACAACATCAACATGCCCATCACCGAACCCGGAACAGGCCAAGCTAACAGCGCCGATAAAAAGTCGCCTAGCAATAAGAAGGCAATGAATACAATGAGTCCATACAGCATGTGTTGTTTTCAACCAATTTAAGTGAAGCGGGCCCATGACGGGGGGTGGCGACATGTGTCCCAAAGTTATTCAATGTTTTATCCACAGAAACTGTGCATAACCTTTTCATGATTAATCCAGCCAACCGGTCATCAGCGAGACCTAACCTGTTGTTTTTTAATCAATTGAGCCCATGGTGACTGGGTTCAAGGGCTGTAGACAAGTGTCCCACAGTTATCCCTATTTTTATCCACAGAAACTGTGAGTAACTTTTTACTCACCGTTTTCAAGTGATTGATTTATGGTGTGTTTTTAATCAATTTAAGAGCCTTACCCAGCCTATCCCTGCTGCAGCAATGTGTCCCTAAGTTATCCCAAGTGTTATCCACAGAAACTGTGCACAAGTGCACTAATGTGCACCGTATTCACCTATAAGTCACCTAGGCTTTAGTCGCACAGACCGTTAAGCGAATGCGGAAAAATCAGGTGCACGCTTTTGCGCAAACGCTGCAAGGGCCTCTTGGCACTCTGCACCTTGTACCATGGCGCACAGTTGTTCGATTTCAGTGGTCACTACCTCATCTAGCTTGGCTAAATAATCCTGTCTTAACATGGCCTTGGCATTGCGAACCGCAGCAGGCGGTTTTGCCGCTAGGGTATTGGCCACACGTGTTGCCTGCGCAAGGACATCATCTGCAGCAGTGACTTTATTCACAAGCCCTACATGCAAGGCTTTTTGCGCATCAAAGAAATCGCCCAGAATTAACAACTCAGATGCCTGTGCATAACCCATAGATCGAGGGAACAACAAGCTAGAGCCTCCTTCAGGGCACAAACCTAAATCCACAAACGGCATTTTAAAACGCACATCATCACTGGCGACCACATAATCACAATGCGCCAGCATGGTGGTTCCAATACCAATGGCCAATCCATTAACCGCGCTCACAATCGGTTTAGGGAAACGAGCCAAGGCCAATAAGAACGTTAAAACGGGCGGCTGCTTCATCGTAGCCATCGACAAAAATGACGCCATATCATTACCACTGGTAAAGTTGCCGCCTTCCCCATGAAACATCACCACACGGACGTCGTTGTTTTCAACACTGTCTAATAAGGCCTGCTCGGCTGCCGTGTACATCTCATTAGTGATGGCATTTTTTTTATCGGCGCGATCAAAACGAATGGTTAAGACGCGATTCTCAAGGGAAGTGGAAATCATCTAGATACCTTATTATCAATTTAAGCCGAAACTATTTAGCAAGGCGGCAGTTTAACGCTAAAGGCTGCGCAATATCAGCAAAACAGCCTGAAAATTAATTGAATCTGCCGTATCATACGGCCAATTTACACTCTGACTGGGGCCTTTATGTCTGCCGAATCATCCGCCAAATTCAACAAGCCACTTCGCATTGCCACACGTAAAAGCAAACTGGCCCTATGGCAGGCAGAATACGTCAAAGCAAAACTGCAAAGCTTTCACCCAGGTTTAGAAGTGGAACTGGTGACCTTCACCACCCAAGGGGACATTATCTTAGATACCCCTCTGGCCAAGATTGGTGGCAAAGGCTTATTCGTTAAAGAACTCGAAGCCGCCATGTTAGATGGGCGCGCTGACATCGCCGTGCACAGCATGAAAGACGTGCCGATGGAATTTCCAGAAGGCTTGGGCTTAAGCGTGATTTGTGAGCGTGAAAACCCTACAGACGCGTTTGTTTCTAACCACTACAAAACCTTGCAAGACTTACCTCAAGGCGCCCATGTGGGCACCTCAAGCCTGCGTCGCCAATGCCAGATTCTTGCGGCCCGTCCTGATTTAAAAATCAGCAGCTTACGCGGCAACGTCCAAACCCGACTGGGTAAATTAGATGCCGGCGAGTTCGACGCCATTATTCTCGCCAGTGCCGGTCTGATCCGCTTAGAACTTGAAGATCGCATTGCGGATTTCATCAGCGATGAAGTGAGCCTGCCAGCAGGTGGCCAAGGGGCCGTGGGCATCGAGTGTCGTATGGATGACCAAGCCACACAGGATTTACTGGCGCCACTTCATCACCAACAAAGCGCTTACCGCGTCACCGCTGAGCGTGCCCTTAACCGCCGCCTTGAAGGTGGTTGTCAGGTGCCCATCGCATGCTATGCCACACTGGATGGCGACCAAGTCTTCCTGCGCGGCTTAGTGGGCAGCGAAGACGGCCAAAACATTGTGCGCACCGAGATCACAGGCCATGTGGATGATGCTGAAACCTTGGGTATCCAAGCGGCTGAAAACCTTTTAGCCAAAGGCGCTGGTGAGATTTTGGCCGAAGTGTATGGTCATCAAGTTAAATAACTCTTTTTAATAAAAGGCACATTGTGAACAAGTCCATCTTAATCACTCGACCTCAAGGTCAAGCAGATGAACTGATCCGCGCTCTCACGCAGGCTAACTGGCACTGCGTGCATCAGCCATTATTACGCATTGCCCCATTTGACGAGCAACATGGTGTGAGGTTTCATACCATGAAGCAGCACATCTTAAATCTTGATATTTACGATATCGTCATTTCAGTAAGCGGCAATGCCTCCAGCTTAGCGGCCGACCTCATAGACCAATACTGGCCTCAGATGCCAGTCGGCATAGACTGGTATGCCGTAGGGCCTAGCAGTGCACACGCATTCAAACCGTTAGGGATTGATATGCAAGTGCCCGAGCACAATCACAGTGAAGGTCTGCTTGAATTGGCAGGCCTAAATCGCGATTTAAGCCATAAAAAAGTACTGATCTTTCGTGGTGAAGGGGGCCGAGAACATCTCGCGCAATCCCTTAAGCAGCGCGGTGCAAGCGTCGAATATTGTGAGTTATATCAACGTCAACCCGTCCACTTTGCCGAAGGTGAACTAGCGGCACTTCTGCACACACATAAAATACACTATGCTCTGCTCACCAGTGGTGAAATGTTGCATCAATTAGCCGCCCAATTAACTGAACGACAAAAACAAACCGTGCATGTCATCGTACCCAGTGAACGCATCGCCAATATGGCACCGGCTCTTCACATCCAACACATTCACGTGTGCCCCAAAATAAATGCACAAGGGTTGCTAGACTGTTTAAGTAAGATAACGCACTCTAGCTAACTAACCGCAGGCAATAGCAAAGGATTCATCTTGTGAGTGATCAGCAGCCAAATAACAGTGACAACAAAGCTCTGCCGAATAAAGCCGTCAAAACCAGCCGCGGTAACACCCCATGGTTTTTATTGGTGGCGGTGCTCATCATTGCTGCACTGATCTTTGCGCAATACCGCATTGAAATTCTACTGCGCAACCAAAGTGCCCTTGAGCAACAACTGCAAAGTGTGACACAGCAAAGCCAACAGCAAGCCATGCAGAACGGCAAGCAGCAGTCTCAATACGAGCAAAGTCAAAAAGCCCTAAGCGAGATGCAAGCACAGCTTGCGTTCATGCAACACACTCTTAATCAAATTCCAGGTGCCCGCTTAGATGATTGGAAACTGGCTGAAACCGAATACCTTCTGCGCTTAGCCAATCAGCGAGTGTATTTACAAAACGAATTCAAAGGTGCCCACGGTTTATTCGATGCGGCCAATCAAGTACTGGCAAGCCTGGATGACCCGTCTTTATTAGTGGTGCGCGAACAAATCGCCAAAGAAATGCTACTACTTGACCAACATAGCCAGCTTGACCGCCAAGGCCTATACAGCGATATTCAAGCCATTAAGAGTCTCATCCACGACAGCATTCAACCCCCCAGTGAATTCAGCCAGCCTGAGCAAGTACCTGCCACAACACAAACGCAGCCCAACGAGCAAAGCACCAGCATTTGGCAGCAAATCCTATCCTTAGTGAGTATTCGTCACCGCGATGACGCCTTTAACGCGCCATTAACCGATCGCCAATACCAGATACTCGAACACAACTTAAGTCTGATGTTAGAGCAAGCACAGTGGGCACTTTTAAAAGCCGATAATGTGACCTTCAAAAGCAGTTTAGACAGCGCGCAAGACTGGATCCTCAAAAATGTGCGCCACAACAATGCCAAAGTGTTATTAGAAAAAATTCAATCCCTAAGCGCCATCAACATCGAGCAGACTACGCCTCAGGTCAGCGAGTCGTTACGTCTACTGCGCCAAATTTTGCAAGACCGTACCTATGCACCTAGCAAGGTAGATGCAATCAAGCAAAAAGCCGAACAAGCGCAGCCAAACAAAACAGACTCCGAAAAAACACCCAAGCCAGACACACCGTTAAAAGATGCACCCGCACTAGATAGTAAAATAGAGGAGCAAGCTTAATGAGCAAACGCTTACTCATCATTTTATTGTTGTTACTCGGTGGCACCGTTGTGGGCCACTATATGCTGCAAGGCAGCGGCTATGTGTTGGTTAGCTTTCAACACTGGGTATTGGAAACCAGCCTCTGGGTATTTGTCATTATCCTCAGTGCCTTGGTACTGGCGATTTATGCCATGATTAACATGCTAGTGGCGGTATTAGGTAGCCCTGCGTTTTTAAGTAGCTGGCGAGAAAAACGCGGCATTAAAAATGCCATCGGTAAAACCGTTAGAGGCTTAATTTATCTAGCCGAAGGTAACTTCAAGCAAAGTGAAAAACTCTTAATGGCCGGCGCCCATGGTAACGGTAAGATTATTAATTATTTAGCCGCCGCTCGCGCCGCACAAATGGCTGGCAACTTTGAGCGCAGTGATGAGCTGATGGCAGAAGCGGTAAAAAGTACCAAGGGAGCTGAATTGGCCGTCGGTTTACAACAAGCCCAGTTACAATTAGAGCGCGAGCAATTTGAGCAATGCTTAGCGACCTGCCTGCGTTTACAAAAACAATTCCCGAAGCACCAATATGTAAACAAAATGCTGCTTAAGGCGCACATGGCGCTAGAAGACTGGCAAGCGGTGATCACCCTCCTTCCTAGCCTAAACAAGCATAAACTTTTGCCCAACAAGAAGTTTCAAAAACTAGAAGTGGAAGCCTACGGAAAATTAATTGAGCACATGATTCGCTCACGCAATACCGCAAGCAAAGACCCACAAGCCTTACTAGAAGTATGGAATAACATTCCCACTCGCACCATTAAGCAAATGGACTTCCTGCCTTTGGCCCATGCCTTCATTGAGCACCTTATCCATTTAGGCGCACAACAAGAAGCTGAAGCGCAACTGCGCTACCTTTTACAGCATCACTTCAGTGATGAGCTCATGAGCCTATATGGCTGGGTGAAAGGCAAAGATGTTAAGCGCCAATTATTGTTCGCAGAAGATCAACTAAAACACCGCCCTAACGATGCCGTTATTTTATTGTCATTAGGCCGTATCGCTTTAATGAATAAACGTTTTGATAGCGCACAAACCTATTTTGAAGCCAGTCTTGCACAAGAAAACAGTGCCGAGGTACGCAGCGAATTAAGCCGCCTGTATTTGGCACAAGATGAAAACGAAAAAGCCATCGCCATGTTAAGACAAGGCCTAGGCTTAGACTTGCCAGACCTGCCTTTACCAAAGGCCGAGCTATAACTTCCCCGATCAATCTCACCGCTTGCGATGCGAATGGGTCGCCAGCGGTCATCTGTGCGAACACAATATGACTTTAATGAAACTTCTTTTATCTTCATGTTTTTTATTCGCTGCGTTAATGGCGGGCGCACAAGCGGATACATCCGTATGGAAAATCAGCCAAAACCAAGATTATTTTTATCTTGCAGGCACCATCCACGTTTTAAATAAAGACGATTACCCACTGCCTTCTGAGTTTGAACAAGCCTATAACGACGCCGACACCCTGGTATTTGAAACCGACTTAGAGGCCGGTAACCAAGCCGAACATCAAGCGAAATTCATGGCCGCCATGACTTACCAAGACAGCCGCACCCTAGCCAGCGAGCTAACACCAAATACTTACAAGCAGCTTGAAGCCTTTTTATCATCCCGAAACATTCCCATTGCACACTTTACAAAGTACCAGCCTTGGGGCGTTTCACTCATGCTCACCATTATGGAATACCGCAGACTGGGCATGATCAGTGAGTTTGGCGTGGACAATTATTTCAGCAACAAAGCCAAAACCGATAACAAAGCCATCGCCAGCTTAGAAAGCTTGGATGAGCAACTCGGCTTTTTACAATCCCTTGCGGCTATTGATCCAAACACAAACATCCAATACACCCTTCAAGATATTGATAACATGCCACAGTGGATTGTTGCCATGAAACAAGCCTGGCGCAGCGGCAACGTAGAAGACTTCAGCGACATGAAACCGGTGCAAGATATGAAAAATGACTTCCCCCAGGTGTACAACACCATCATCGTTAATCGCAATCATAAGTGGATGCCTGAGCTAATTGGCTACACCAAAAATAAAGATGTGGAGTTTGTATTGGTCGGGGCCATGCATCTTAATGGTCAAGATGGCTTACTGAGTCAGCTTAAAGATTACGGCTTTCAAGTAGAGCAACTTTGATTCATCCAACAATCCTTTATGATTGTTAGGGCCTCATAAAAAGTGAAATCCAATAAAAACACTTTCACTAAAATCGTAATGCACTTTTTATGCGCTTTTACTTTTTTATCACTGCGCCCAACATGATTTGTACGCTAGGATCCATTTAATCGTTAAAAATAAAACAGGAATCGGCCCATGTCGAAAGTTGCCATCGTCACAGGTGCAAGTTCAGGTATTGGTACTGCCACTGCAGTCGCATTTCACGATCAAGGCTACAAAGTCGTACTGGCTGGGCGCGATGAAGCGCGCTTGAAAACCGCGGCCCAATCGTTAGACGAGGCAGTAATTTGGGCCGGTGACCTAACCGATAGTCAAGCATGTGATGCATTAGTTGAGTTTACGATTCAACAATTTGACCATTTAGATGTACTGGTAAACTGCGCCGGTGTGATTCACCGCTTTACCGCCGAACACACCACCAACGCCCAATGGGACAACACCATGGCCGTGAATTTAAATGCACCGTTTTACCTGTCTCGCGCCGCCATCACGCACATGAAACAAGCCGGTGGTGCCATTATCAATATCGCCAGTGATTGGGGGTTACAAGGAGGTGAGTTAGCCGCAGCTTATTGCGCAAGCAAAGGTGGACTGGTTCTAATGACTAAAGCCATGGCACTGGATCATGCCCGCGATAAAATTCGGGTTAATGCTATTTGCCCAGGTGATGTGGATACACCCATGTTGAAAACGGAAGCCGAACAACGGGGCAAAGAATATGGTGCGGCTATGGTTGAAAATAATGCGGACAGTCCCACCGGCCGCATTACCCTACCAGCAGAAGTGGCCGCGTTATGTGTGTATTTGGCCTCTGATGTAGCGGCGCAAATTACCGGCACCGCCATTCCTATTGATGGCGGCAATACCGCATAAGTCACTCATGTGATAACAAATAAGGCTTTTTAAACTAGGGAGCCCAGTAATGTCTCCCAAGACTTTACATCTCCATAGTATGAAGACATAGGTAGTAACTGATATTCGCCGTTCACCTGTGCCATCAAAGTTGGGAAGCCAGATACATGTAGCTCTTTCATTAATGTACGACTGCTTTCTAGTTCATACTTTAATTCAATTTGGGCTTTAGCCATGTTTTCATCCCACTCTTGCCCCTCTAAACCTAATGACACAGCCAACGCTTTCAGTGTGTCCGCTTCCTCTATTGGCTCACCTTTTTGATAATGAGCCTCTTGAATCGCTTTAAGCATATCATAGGGCTTTACACCCATGTTCTGGCCAGCAATAAACGCCTGAGTGGTAATGTATGAATCCAAAATCAAGTCATCTGCGCCCTTCACCCGCATCTTATAGGCATCGCCAAAGGTCATATTTGTTTTTTCCGCGATGCGCGTATCTGCCTGTAAAATATGCTGCCTAAACTCAGCCTCAATTGCACGTCTGGGGATCATGCCACCCGGGTGGTAGACCATTTCAAACTGATCGGAATGTGCCACTTTTTCTATTAGCTGTGTAGCGCCATAGCACCAGCCACACATAGGATCAAAAAAGTAATGTATGGTTACCATTTCATTTCACCTTTATGTACTTTGGCTGCAATATTAATATTCAACATACCTTGGGCATCAGGGTACTTAGCAATCATTGCATTGATTAATTCCACGCTGTTTTCGCTTTTCTCTTTTGCAGATTGAAAGTCATTAATGTATTGCAAAGAATAACGAATAGAGTCGCTATTGAGCTCGGTGTCGGCTGTCATGTGCCCAGGGATAACCGTTTTAGGCTCTAAAGCCCACATCTCTTCTAACTGCTTTTTCCATTGGGTTTGCGACGCTTCAGACTGTGCATCGGCCATCCATAAATGGATGTTTGCAAATATCGCCACGTTACCCAAAATTGTTTTGTTTGATGGAATCCATAAATAAGGACGATGTGCTAACACACCTTGCGTGCCTCGAATCTCAACTACATGGCCATCAACCATAAAGCTAGTTTTGTTATACGCTTCAGGTAACTCTGGTTTTACCGGTGCATTTGCGCCCATTTTAGGTCCCCAAAAGGCAAGTTTACCTGCCATCTTTTTCGCCATAACTTTCTTAACAGCTGGTGTGGTTATGATTTTCGCCTTAGGAAATAATGCATGCAGTACTTCGGCACCAAAATAATAATCAGGGTCCGCTTGGCTAATAAAAATGGTTTTTAATTCTTTTTTTGAATCCAGCACTTTGGCAGCAATTCGAAGCGCATCGGCTTTTGTAAAGCCTGTGTCCACCAGCAAAGCTTCTGTTTCACCGTATACTAGGGTTGCATTCACACCAAAGCTTCCACTGTCTGCGTTATACACGTCCAATGTCAAACCAGTTGTGTCCGCTGCTAATGCCATGTTTGCCATCAACGCTGTGATTAGGCCGGTAAGTATTTTTTTCATCCTATTCTCCTGAGAGGTCAATTTTCAGCCACCAGAATAGGGGATTGAGTTGCACAGATATAGATGCCAAACTGAGCAACATTATTTCGTATTTCGAGCAAATAAATGGACAAACTCACTGCTGCCAAAGTGTTTGTGGATGTTGCCTATTCACTCAGCTTTACCGCAACCGCTCAACGCCTGAACATGTCCAGACCTATGGTTACGCGCTATATAGAGGATATGGAAGACTGGTTACAGATGCGCTTACTGCATCGAACGACTCGCAAAATTTCTTTAAGTACTGCAGGTCAAGCCTGCCTAAAAGACGTGGAATTATGGCTCACTCAAGCGGACAACATCGCGTCACTGGCCACGGCCGAGGAAGAGTTATCTGGATCTGTGCGCCTTGCTACTAGTATGTCATTTGGCTTTGCGCAATTGATACCCGCCATTACTGAATTCATGGCACAACACCCTAAAGTCAGCATTGATGTGGACCTTGAGGACACCACGGTGGATTTAGCGGATCAAAGTATCGACCTTGCCATTCGTCTAGCCTCAAACCCTGACCCCACTTTAATTGGGAAGCCCATAGGCATATGTGAGTCGGTTATTGTGGCCTCCCCTGATTATTTAGCGGGTAAAGCCTCCATCCGCCAGCCACAAGATTTAATCGAGCATCATTGCTTGGGTTATAAGAATTTTGAACGCCATATTTGGCATCTATCTAAAGATGATGAATTTGAGTCAGTGGCCATCAAGTGCCGCTTAACCGCCAATGAAGCCACGGCCTTGCTGCATGCATCGCTAAACAACGCAGGTATCTCCCTGCAACCTACCTATCTTGCCAACCCTTATATTAAAAACGGTCAGCTTTACCATCTCCTACCGGACTGGAAACCCAACGATTTGAAAATCTACGTACTCTACTCATCGAGAAAGCATTTATCACCCACCATCCGCAGCTTAATCAATTATCTTGAGACGTATTTCCAGGATACTCGTTGGTAGCGCCAGGGGGCTCAAGCACACGTACTTAGCTACTGCCCCTGACAATCACCTGAGAGCTTGAGAAGTAGAGTCTAGTCTTTCTTGCTGATAGTAACCTCTAGTTGCTTAGTACTTCCGGCATACCATTTTTGTAGATACAAAGAACCAATAATCGGTGGTTGTCCTTCTTCAGGCACCTCTTTATAACGCACACTGTTTTTTGTCTCTTTTTCAATTTCGAATTTAACGATTTTCTCGCTCATAACACCTCTGAAACCACGTATGTCATTAAAGCCTCTGAGGGTAATTCAGCATCCCAACAAAGTCATTAGCAACGTTGAACATTGCAAATCTGTACAAAATACGAACAATTATCGATATCGCCACAATTCTCGTAATAATCAGGTCTGCTGCTATATTTTAGGTATAATCGCGCCATTTACTGCTTTTGCTGGATTCTGCCATGTCTGATGATGTTAATTACAAGAACAACCCACTACACGGGATTAGCTTAAAAAACCTGCTCATTGAGATGGTGGACCACTATAGCTTTGAGATTCTGTTCGCTTACTTAAATATTAATTGCTTCAAGACCAACCCAAGCATTGAGTCGAGCGTGAAGTTTTTAAAGAAAACCGATTGGGCGCGGGAGAAAGTCGAATCGTTTTACATGTATGAATATAAAAACCTGCCTAAACCGTCTTCTACTCAATTTAATATTCCACCGCGAGATCGCATTGTGCCTGAGCATCACCAAGTGGGTGAACCGGCTGAGCTATCATTAGAAGATGCAGAGCGCCTGCGTGAGAAACGCGCTAAGAAAGCGGCTGAGTTTAATAAGGGCAGTTTTGGCAAACGCGGTAACTCGAACAAAAGTTTCACACCCCGCAGTCATAGTGAAACACCTAAGCCGAAACCTGCAAAAACAGATGCGTCCACCAGTTCGAATCCTTGGGGCAATTGGGAAAAGTAATCCAAATACAAGGTGTTTGTAGGGCGGGCACTACCCGCCAGCAATCATTACCGTCAGGCCTTGCCTGACAAACGTTTGAAAAGTAACACTTTTACCCGCACATATACGTGCCCGTACCCACGGCAATCAATTCATCTTCTTCGTTTTTAAATTCCATACGCGTCACCGCTACTTTTGAGCCAATACGCAAAATAGACGCACTGGCAAAAAATTCCTTGCCCTTGCCTGGGCGCAGGTAATCCACCCGCATATCAATGGTGCCCAGTTTTGCTAGGCTCTTTGCCCGCTCTTCTTGGGGTAAATCTAAACGCTGTTTATAAGCACCCACAAGAGCAGCCGTGCCACCGGCCACATCTAACGCACTGGCTATCACGCCACCGTGCAAGATGCCTTGCAGCCAGTTACCCACCAGCTCTTTGCGCATATTGATTTTGAAGATGGCCACATCGGCATCGAACTTATGAACCTCTAAACCGATGTGTTGATTGAAGGGGATTTGATTCATGAAATTAAGGGCTAGATTCAGTTCGGTTTCGGTAAATTCAGTTTTCATGTTCTAACCCTTATTAACAAATATAAATTGGCGACTAACCTCGTCGCCATGTATGAAATTTTTCGACTAGTTTTAACAAACCTTGCGGTGCGTGATTGCGCTTCCACTCGCCGGCTACCCAAACTGTATTAGCGTTGGCTTCCATCATGGCGACACCCATTATTTACGTCGCCATGCATGAAATTTTTCGACTAGTTTTAACAAACCTTGCGGTGCGTGATTGCGCTTCCACTCACCGGCTACGTACTTGTTGGCTTCCATCATGGTTGGGTAGGCGTGAATGGTGCCGAGAATTTTATTCAACCCCAAACCATGGCGCATGGCTAACACAAACTCAGCCATTAATTCACCGGCCATGGCACCCACAATGGTGGCTCCCAGTATTTTATCTTTGCCAGGCACGGTCAGCACTTTAACAAAGCCGCGTGCTTGGCCATCCACAATGGCGCGGTCCAGTTCCTTGATTTCAAACTTGGTCACTTCAAACGCGATGCCTTGTGCTTTGGCATCGGTTTCGTTTAAACCCACACGGCCCACTTGCGGGTCGGTATAGGTGGCCCAAGGAATAACAGAATAGTCTGCTTTGAATCTTTTTAAATGACCAAAAAGTGCATTTACACTGGCATACCATGCTTCATGTGCCGAAACATGGGTAAATTGATAACCGCCGATCACATCACCTACGGCATATACACCTGGCATACTGGTTTCTAGATACTCATCGACCAAGATATTGCCGCGCTCATCAAGCTGAATATTCAGGTTATCTAGGCCATAGCCTTTAACGTTTGCTTCACGGCCCACGGCCATGATCATGGCATCAAAGGTAATGGTTTGCTCGCCGTCAGGGGTTTCAATCACCGCCTGCTTTTCCCCATTCACTAACGCAAACGATTTTGGCTTGCAGCGCGTTAACAGCTCAATGCCTTCGGCTTTGAATTGTTCTGTGATTTCGGCCACCACGTCAGCATCTTCACGTCCCAGAATTTGCGCCGCTGGGTCCACCATGGTCACCTTGCTACCTAAGCGATGAAAGCTTTGGGCCAATTCGCAACCAATGGGGCCGGCACCGATCATTAATAAACGCTTGGGCTGCTCTTTCATTTCCCACAGGCTGTCGGAGGTGTAGTAACCCACATCATCAATGCCAGGAATCGGGAAGACTTTCGGGCGACCGCCTGCAGCGATAATAATATTGCGTGCCGTGCGGGTTTGTTTGCCTCGTTCGGTTTCAATTTCCACCGTCCATGGGTTCACGATAGTGGCACTGCCGGTTATGCAGTTGACGCCCAAACCTTCATAACGCTCGATGCTGTCATGGGGCTCGATGTCTTGAATACTGGTATGCACCGATTGCATCACTTGGGCAAAATCCACCATCACCTCGCCCACATTCACACCCACGCTTTTTGCTTCTCGTGCTTCGTGGGCAAGGCTGGCTGCATGAATAATGGCTTTGGATGGCACGCAACCTGTGTTTAGACAATCGCCGCCCATTTTGTGTTTTTCAATTAAGGTCACCTTGGCTTTTGTCGCCGCTGCAATGTAGCTACTCACTAAACCGCCCGCCCCTGCGCCAATGACCAATAAATTATCATCAAAGGTTTTTGGCTTTTTATAAGCTTTAAGCGCCCGATTCTTTTTCACTTTATTAATTAATGTACGCGCTACCCATGGGAAAACCGCCAGCAATACAAAGCTGCCTAATAGGCCTGGGGTCATGATGCCAGCAAACGACAATTCATCTAATTGGCCTAGTTGAGCTCCGGCGTTCACATACACAGCCGTACCCGCCAGCATGCCCAACTGACTGACCCAATAGAAGGTCCAAGCTTTGATCGGCATCAAGCCCATCACTAGGTTGATCACAAAAAACGGCACCACGGGAATTAAACGTAAGGTGAATAGATAAAACGCTCCGTCTTTCTCGATGCCCTTATTAAGGGTGCCAAGATAATTGCCAAACTTGGCCTGCACCCAATCTTTTAATAACAGACGGGTAATTAAAAAGGCGAGCGTTGCCCCCACTGAGCTGGCAAAGCTGATCAGCAATAAACCCCAGCCCAGCCCAAAAATGGCACCACCAATTAACGTCAATGCCGCGGCACCCGGAATCGACAATGCCGTCGCCACCACATACACAGTAAAGAATATAGCGCCGGTTAGCAGGGGTTGTTCGCTGAATAATTGCTGGTAAAAGTCAGGTGTGAGGTACTGCTGGGCATCAAATACGACCAGAGCGGTAACAACCGCAGCCAGAGCCGCAATAATGAGGAGCTTTTTCATATTCAGTCCATTTAAAATGTTAATTTCTTGTTTTGAGCCAGTATGCAGGGCTTAGTTCAGATATACACCCCTATCGCCATGGAAAAGACTAAACCAGCAAAGACGGGCGGGCGGAAGGATCGAATTAAAGCGCTATACTGACAGTAATATTGCATTGGCATACGCAGCATCACTGATTTTAGTTTGCTTGTTCTCAATCATAAGCAAAAGACCATGGCTTGCAGTACAATAGCGCGCAATTTAAGAATAGCTGGAGTTCACCATGGCATTTAATGATGGCCAACGTTTTTTTCCTGAGACACGCTTGCGTCGTATGCGCGCTGATGATTTCAGTCGTCGCTTAATGCGCGAAAACCAGTTAAGCCCAAACAATCTGATTTACCCTATGTTTATTTTGGATGGTCACAATCAGCGCGAGCCG
>JBNMQC010000033.1:0-19083 GCA_051277445.1 Bermanella sp.
TTTTAGCGGATAGATGGCGATTGTTCGGATAGATGGCCCAAATGGTTTCGGGTTTGATTTTGTACTGGGTTAATACTTCAACCAGTTGCCCGCTTTGTAAATATTGGTCCACGTAATAATTGGGCAGCTGAACAATACCTATGCCTTTTAATGCTGCATCCACTAATCCGTAGCCGCTATTGCAGGAAAGATTACCAGTGACCTTGATGGTACGCTCTTTTTTATTGTCCTCAAAGCGCCAATAACTGTGTTGTCCCATTAAACAATTGTGCTGGCCAATTTCAGTGAGTGAGTGGGGCGTACCATGGTGGATTAAATATTCCGGTGATGCGCACACACGATAGTGCCTTTGACTGATAGGCTTAGCCATTAAGCTGGAGTCTTTTAATTTGCCTAAGCGAATCGCTAAATCGTACCCGCCTTCGATTAAATCCATCTGCTGATTGGTTAAGTCTGACACCACGTCAATGGCAGGGTGTTTGAGCATGAAGTCATGAATAATCGGTTGGATGAAGGTCTCGCCGTACATGACTGGAGCGGTAACCTTAATGCTGCCTTGCGGTGTGTCTTTTAGGTTGCCTAGCGCACGCTCTGCTTCTTTAAGCCCATTTAACACTTGGCGGCAATGCTGGTAGTAGATTTCGCCTTCTGCAGTGAGTGACACTTTGCGGGTGGTGCGATACAGCAGTTTGGTGCTTAGGCGCTGCTCAAGTTGCGAAATGAGGCGACTGACTTGGGCCACAGAAACATCCAGTTTATGCGCCGCTTGAGTAAAGCTGCCCATTTCAGCCACGCTGACAAACTCCGATACTCCCTCCCAGATACTCATGATTATTACCTATATGTAAAAGTATTTTAATATATTGGGTGATTATCATTATATGAGAAGTAATTACAATGAAATTGAATAATTAGACAGGCTATAAGAGGTGAGCTGTACTTAAGCTCTACTTTTACCGCCACACAATCATCTAGGAGTCACCATGACAGATACCTTTATCAAATCCAAAGCGGCCATTGCTTGGGGTCCTAAACAGCCTTTAAGCATCGAAGAAGTAGATGTGATGATGCCCCGTAAGGGTGAGGTGTTGGTTAAAATCATCGCCACTGGTGTGTGTCACACTGATGCGTTCACCTTGTCCGGTGAAGACCCAGAGGGCGTATTCCCTGCGATTTTGGGCCATGAAGGGGGTGGTGTGGTCGAAGCGGTAGGTGAAGGGGTCACCAGTGTGGCCGTTGGTGATCACGTGATTCCGCTTTACACTCCAGAATGCGGCGAGTGTAAGTTTTGTTTATCGGGCAAAACCAACTTGTGTCAGCAAATTCGTGAAACCCAGGGTAAAGGTTTGATGCCCGATGGCACCACGCGTTTTTATAAAGATGGTGAGCCAATCTACCATTACATGGGCACGTCAACGTTTTCTGAGTACACGGTTCTGCCTGAAATTTCATTGGCAAAAGTCAATAAAGCAGCCCCACTTGAAGAAGTGTGCTTGCTAGGTTGTGGTGTCACCACAGGTATGGGCGCGGTGATGAATACGGCGAAAGTACAAAAGGGCGACACAGTTGCTATTTTTGGTTTAGGCGGCATTGGCCTTTCTGCCATTATTGGTGCCACCATGGCGGGCGCGTCGCGCATTATCGGTATTGATATTAACGACAGTAAATTTGAGTTAGCCAAACAACTGGGCGCGACGGATTGTATTAACCCTAAGGAATACGACAAGCCTATTCAAGAAGTGATTGTTGAAATGACTGAAGGTGGTGTGGACTTCTCGTTTGAATGCATTGGTAATGTGGATGTTATGCGTTCTGCTCTTGAGTGCTGCCATAAAGGTTGGGGTGAATCGGTGATCATTGGTGTTGCTGGTGCCGGACAAGAAATTTCGACTCGCCCATTTCAGCTTGTAACAGGGCGTGTATGGCGCGGCAGTGCATTTGGTGGGGTGAAAGGTCGCAGTGAATTACCGGGCATTGTTGAAAAATACCTTGCGGGGGAATTCAAACTGAATGATTTCATTACCCATACCATGGGTCTTGAAGACATTAATGAAGCCTTTGATTTAATGCATGAAGGCAAGAGTATTCGCTCTGTCATTCATTACAATAAATAAATTTCTAGCCTAGCCTGATGCTTGCATTGGGCTCATTTTATTTTTCAAAGTGAGAGCATTATGAGCTTAGAAATTATCAGTAGTGCAAAAAGTTTTGATGGTTGGCACAAGCAGTACACGCATCCTTCTAAATCAACCAATTGCGCCATGCGCTTTGCTATTTACTTGCCACCGCAAACCGCAACGGGTGAAAAAGTTCCAGTATTGTATTGGTTGTCCGGTTTAACCTGTACGGATGAAAACTTCATGCAAAAGGCCGGTGCCTTTGCTGAAGCGGCCAAGCTTGGGATTGCAATCGTAGCCCCTGACACCAGTCCCCGTGGGGAAGGTGTCGCAGATGACAAAGACGGCAGTTATGACTTTGGTTTAGGTGCCGGTTTTTATGTGAACGCCACCCAAGCGCCGTTTAATCAACATTATCAAATGTATGATTATGTGGTGAATGAACTGCCTGAATTAATTGAGGCGAATTTCCCGGTAACACAGCAGCGTGCTATTAGTGGCCACTCCATGGGTGGCCATGGCGCGTTAACCATCGCGTTAAAACATTCTGATCGTTATTCCTCAGTGTCGGCGTTTAGTCCAATTGCTAATCCAATGAAGTGCCCTTGGGGACAAAAAGCCTTGAGCGGTTATTTGGGTGACAATCAAGATGACTGGTTGCAATACGACAGCAGTGAGTTAATGAAAAACAGTCAGGGTAAGCAATTGCCTACGCTGGTGGATCAAGGGGATGCGGATAATTTTCTTGAGGAGCAGCTTAAGCCTGAGGCGTTACAACAGGCCGCTAAGCAAAGTGCTTACCCGTTAACCCTGCGCATGCAGGCAGGTTATGATCATAGTTACTATTTTATTAGTAGCTTCATTGCTGAGCATTTGCGCTTTCACGCAAAATATTTTTAAACCGGCTGGCACCTGTTTAAAACAAAAAAATCACCATGGCCTGCGTCATGGTGATTTTTTGCGTTTTTAGGGGGCTAAATTTTTATGGTTTGTTTAACGTCCAAGTCCGGGGTCTGTTTTTAGCACGGGGTTTTCTTTATATAGGTGTTTGGTGCCACGAAATTGCTCAAACAATCCTTGATGGGCGCTTTGAGAAAAGGTGTCATTGCGGCTGTCATATTGCGATATCCAATCGATTAGCATGCCTAAATTAGCGTCCTGTGATTCTTTGGATTCATACTTATGGGCTTCCCATGGCCGCTGTTTTGCATTTTCAATGCATTTCTCAGAGGGCAAATCCATAAAGAACATTTCATTGCAGGATTTTAAGTTGGGTTCAATTAAGTCGCTATAGCAGCCTTCAATTACCCAGTTTTTATGTTTGTTCATGAACTGCTGGATGATTTCAAGCGAATCTTTTATGGGTTTTCGCGTTGGCGGTTGAGTGCTTTGCCATGCTAGTGTGTCTAGGTCGAGGTGAGCAAGCTGGTGCTTACTGCTTAAATGCTTGGCTAGGGTGGATTTACCTGAGCCTGAGTTACCAAAAATCACGATGCGTTTCATCATGGCTCCTGTGTATTTAAGTTAAGCGTCACGGTTAAAGTGACTGGCCTCGCTATACTGAGACCAGTGGGCCAACGAGGAGGTTATATGCGCTATTCCCAAGAAAACGATTTGATTCGGGTAGAACAAGACTCCATGGGCAGTATCCATGTGCCTAAAGATGCCCTATACGGTGCACAAACTCAACGGGCATTTGAAAATTTTCAAATAAGCGACTTACGCTTCAGTGATGCGTTTTACCAAGCTGTGGTGAGAATAAAAAAAGTCGCCGCGGTTGTGAATGCCGACTTAGGTTTACTGGAGGAGACGCACAAATGCGCCATTGAGGCTGCGTGTGATCAGTTATTAGCAGGCGAACATAGGGATCAATTTATTTTAGACATCTTTCAAACCGGTTCCGGTACGTCTACTAATATGAATGCCAATGAAGTGATTGCGCATTTGGCAACACAATATGCATCGAAGCCAATACACCCCAATAATCATGTGAACCTAGGGCAGAGCTCTAATGATGTTATTCCAACTGCTATTCGTATTGCTTGTGCGCTTGAGGTACAACAAACCTTGCTGCCAAGTATTGCTTTATTGAAGGATGCTTTGCTGGCGAAAGGCCATGAATATAAGCATGTCATTCGCACAGGGCGTACTCATTTAATGGATGCCATGCCATTAAGTGCTGAGCAAACCTTTGCCGCTTACGCAGGAATGTTAGAGCAAATAACAGAACGTTTTATTCAAACCTTACCGCGCCTGTGTGAACTCCCTCAAGGCGGTACTGCGGTTGGTACAGGGGTTAACGCACACCCTGAATTTGCTTCACGTTTTTGTGCGTCATTATCAAAGTTGACAGGGTTTCATTTTGTCGAAACGCCTAACCATGTGGCGGCCCAGGGTTGTGCGGATGTGCCATTAGAATTAAGTGCGCAGTTAAAAGCCTTAGCTATGAGTGTTTATAAGATTTGTAATGATATTCGCTGGATGAATTCTGGGCCCAATAATGGTTTGGGCGAGGTTCAATTAAAAGCATTGCAGCCAGGTTCTTCTATCATGCCTGCGAAAGTGAATCCTGTGATTGAAGAGGCAGTTGCCATGGTATGCACCCATGTTGTGGGGTTAGATGCCAGTAACACCATGGCTGCTAGTAGTAGCCAGTTTGAGTTGAATGTGATGCAGCCTCTATTGGCGCATAATTTATTGCAAGCCATTGAGCTGCTTAGTCATGGCTGCGAGCACTTGCGTGATAAAAGCATTCCTCATATTAAAATGAATGAAGAAAAAATCGCCAATGACATGGCTAAAAATCCAATCTTAGTGACCGCATTGAACCCTATTATTGGTTATGATCTGGCCGCAAAAATTGCTAAGCAGGCTTTAGCCAGTGGTCGTGCATTGATTGATGTTGCAGAAGAAATGACTGAATTAAGTCGAGAGGAATTAGTGGATCTTTTAGATCCTAAGCATTTATGTGGGCCGGCAGGGTAACCCCAGTTTGCATGTTTAAACTGGGGTTGGTTGGTGCTGTATTATGCAGGTGTGAGAGTGGAGCTCTGATTGTCAGGAAAGCTGTAACGAATGATGCGCTTTACGACACTGAAATATTGCTTAAAAAAGCCTGCGCTATTGTATGGGATATTGTATTTAGCACAGATAGCGCGTACTTCTTTTGCCATTTCAGGGTAGTGTCTAGCAGGTACATCTGGAAATAAATGATGTTCCATTTGGCAGCTTAAGTGACCTGTCATAATGTGAAAAAAGCGGCCCCCTTCGAGATTCGATGAACCTAAAATTTGACGATAAAACCATTGTCCTTGGGTTTCATTTTCACATTCAGAGGCCTTGAATGTGTGAATGTTTTCTGTGAAGTGCCCGCAGAAGATAATCGTGTTTGTCCAGATGTCACGCAGCAGATTGGCTACAAAGTTACCGGCAAGCACTTGCAGGAAAACAGGAAAGCAAAGTAATGGGTAAAAAACATAATCTTTAAATAGTTGGCGTGCCGCTTTATTGAAAAAAGCGTACTTAAGCTCTTCACGAGTGATGGGTAGGCTGCTGGTTTTTCTGCGCTTACCCATAAAGATACGCTCGCCAGCCACTTCATGGTAAGCAATGCCCCATTGGAAGTTGAGGCAAAGGGCTATATAGGTGAAAAACTGCCAAAGATTTCTCGGCTTCCAGCGGGTGTCATCACTTAAGCGTAATAAGCCGTAACCAAAATCACGATCTTTGCCAATAATATTGGTGTAAGTATGGTGCTCATGGTTGTGATAGCGCTTCCAAGACGCGCTGTCTCCAGCGTTATCCCATTCAAATTTACGACTATTGATATTTGGATCATTCATCCAGTCATATTGTCCGTGCAAGACATTGTGACCAATTTCCATGTTGTCCAAAATTTTAGCGGCAGCTAATGCCATTACTCCAATGACCCAGTATGCGGGATGTAAAAATCCAAGAACAATTAATACACGCCCGCCAATATCACTTAGCCGCTGTATACGAATCAAATTTCGAATGTATCGTGCATCGGTCTTACCGACTTTTGCCATGGTACGCTCACGCACAGCGTTGAGTTCATTGGCAAATTCATCAAGCGACGACAAAGAAGGGCTTTGTTCTGATGTTTCGGGTGTTGCTATGTTTGCTTGCATGTTCATGACAGCCTCCTTTTAAAGGTCTAAAACCACATCGTTAACCGGAACGCTAATACACAACTGAATTTCTTGTGCGCCGGTGTCGCTATAAGTTTTGGTTTTTGTGTTGTAAACAACACCGCTTTTCTTCTGGCAAATGCATTGGTGGCAGACACCGATTCGACATCCACTAACGGGCTTGATTTGGTTGGCCTCGGCCAGCTCGAGCAGTGTTTGATTTTTGTTGTTGTCTACTTGCTTGTGTGAGCGATCAAACAGAACGGCGGTCTGTTCTGATTGAACATCAAGGCTTAACGGTTCCGGCCCAAAAAACTCATAATGAATATGATCCGGTTTGGTGTTGAGTGTTTCTAGAATTTTGCGGCTAGCCATAATCATGGGGCTTGGGCCACAAATATAAAAATGGGTATGAGAGTTCAGTTGGCTCTGTAAGCCGATGTGAGCGGATGTGACATTACCGATCATTTCGCTATCCATAAGTTTTAAATGAAAATTTGAATGATGTTTTTCAAAATTTTCGAATTCTTCTTTAAACAAAAAGTGCTGTGCACTGCGTGCATAGTAGAGCAGGGTGATACTTTGGGTTGTTTGCTTGCTTTGGCTGAAACTCAGTTGCTGCAGCATGGCGCGAAAAGGCGTGATGCCGCTGCCACCTGCGATCATGCAGACTGACTGATGCTCTGGTTGTAAGGTGAACTCGCCCATGGCTTGTGAAATATTCACAATGCTGCCGCGGTGTAATGCTTGGGGCAGCCAGGGTGTGATGTTGCCCTTATCTTGAATGCGAATACTCAATTCAATTAAGCCTGTGCGTGCAAAGTAGGCTGGGCTGGATGAAATACTAAAATAGCGACTGACCCAAGCCCCATCTTTCTCTACGGTCAGTTCTATATATTGCCCTGCTTGGAAGTCTTGCCATTTTCCACTGGGCTTTAATACCAAGGTGTACATATCTTGGTTCTCATGACGAATAGTATGCACGCGTGTGCGTACTAGATCCGCACGCCATTTAGGCAATACCAGTTGAATGATGGGTTCAAAATATTCTGCAAGGCTATTGTGGTTAGTTAAACTGCCCATGAGCCACTGCCATGCTTTATTGCGCTTACCAATTATGGAGGATTGCATTACCGTCTCCTAATTTTTCAGTAAACAAGTGTATGCTGAAATAATAGGCAGGTAAAGTAAATTGGCGAACAAAGCTTAATAAACATGAATTGGTATGAGTAAAAAAGAGAACAAGTGTTTATATAAGGTATACTTTATACCGTTATCTTATTTTGATTTGATTGGGCTTGAGGGGAAGTTTTTTGAGAATAAATACAGGTGAATCAGTAGGTTATAGACGCCTAGGCTAATTGAGACGTTAGCCTAGGCGTCTATGAATAGAGGTGGTGGGTTTAAATGATCTTACTAAAGCGGATGGTTTGGTCTTGCTTTAAGTAAGCGTCAAACACCATGCAAATGCTGCGAATCAGTAAGATACCTTTGTCGTGTACTTGAATGCCTTGCGAAGTAACGGAGAGTAGGCCGTCCTCTTCAAATTGGCTTAGTGCGCTCAGCTCTTTGGCAAAGTGTGTTTTCGGCTGGATATTGAAGTCCTGCTCGACCTTGGCGAAGTTCAAATTAAAGTGGCAGATCAGTTGTTTGATCATCGCTTGTCTAAGTTCGTCTTCTTCGGTGAGTGTTAAGCCCTTGGTGATAGGCAGGATGTCTGCTTTTAGTTGGCTTTGATATGCATCGATATCAGTGCTGTTTTGTAGGTAGCTGTGGCCTACCTGGCTAATGGACGACACCCCAAGTGCAACGAGATCGCAGTCTGGGTGAGTGGTGTAGCCTTGGAAGTTGCGGTGAAGTTTGCCGGCCTGTTGAGCTTTGGCCAGGCTGTCAGTGGGTTTGGCAAAATGATCCATGCCGATATAGACATAGCCTGCAGCTGTAAGCATTTGAATGCTGTCTTGGAGCATGCCTAGTTTTGTGCCCGGGCTTGGTAAGTCTTCAGACTGGATGCGTCGCTGAGGCATAAAGCGCTCAGGCAGGTGAGCGTAGTTGAAAACAGAAATACGATCAGGGCTTAGGTCAATAATATGCTGTAGTGTTTCTCTGAAACCGCTGCGATTCTGCAGTGGTAGGCCATAAATCAAATCAATATTAATGGATTTGAATCCTAGGTCGCGTGCTTGCTCTAGAGTGTGCTGTGTCATCGATAAAGGCTGAATGCGGTTTACCGCTTTTTGCACGGCAGGGTCCACATCTTGAACACCAAGGCTGACACGATTAAATCCGATGCGCTTTAGGTGAGATAAGGTGTCTGCTTGCAATTCTCTTGGGTCAATCTCAATGGAGAAATCTCTGTCTTCACTGTCTGATAGGTGGAAGTGCTTGGCAAGTTTGTCCATCAAACTGGACATTTCTTCATGGCTCAAAAAGGTGGGCGTACCACCGCCAAAGTGTAATTGATCCACGCAGCGCTCGTCATCATAGCCTTGGGCGCGCAATTCGATTTCTCTGAACAGTGCTTCTAAATAAGGTTTGGACTTTTCACGACGTTTGGTGATGACCTTGTTGCATGCACAGTAATAACAAACGTGGGCGCAAAACGGTATGTGCACGTAAAGGGATAAGCCTTCATCTTGTTTGTGGCTGTTGATGCGAGCCTGTTCGTACTGCTGTGATGTGAAATCGGGCTTAAATTGAACCGCAGTAGGGTAGGACGTGTAGCGTGGGCCTGATTTGTCGTGGCGCTTGATGAGATCAAGATCCCATTCAATATTGGTTTGTAGGCTCATGTTTAACCTGCATAAAAATAGTTGTATCTATGCTATCAAGTCAAACAGGTGGGGATATTGTTTCAGGTCAAGCCAGTCGAGGATCTCAACTGGCTTTTATTATGAGGTCAGAAGTAGCTTTGCATAGGAACCGTACACCATTTGCCGCCAGAGCAAATGGCTTTCACCCAAAGGCGATGCTTGATGCGATTCACCTTACGCTCTTTGGGTGCCATCATTTGCAGGCTGGCAAGCGTTTGTGCATCAGGATAAATGGTTGGGTCCGTTAGAATGTCGGAATTAACAAATTTTTGCGCATCCAGCATAGGTGTAGGGTAGGCCGTGTAGTTGGAATTTCGCGCAGAGATTTTCGCTGACATCATGTAATCGATGAAGGTATAAGCAAGATCTTGGTTCGGTGCGTTTTTAGGGATGGCCATAATATCGATCCACATGGCGGCTCCTTCTTTCGGGATAACGTATTCAAGGTCTGAGTTTTCATCAACTTCGGTCAGTATGTCACCTGAATAGCCAACGCCAAGGCAGATTTTGTTGTCACGAAGGTCGTCCGTGTATTGCGTGCTGTGCAGGTAGTTAATGTCAGCAATGGTTTCTTTAAGAAGTTCGCCTGCAGCTTGTAGCTCGGCTTTTGAGCTGGTGTTTACTGAATAGCCTAGGTATTTCAGAGCGGCTGCGAAGATTTCATCGCGCTCGTTAACTAAGCCGATGCCGCACTTGGCAATTTTTTTACGATACTGGCTGTCAAATAGCAGGCCCCAGGAGTGGTTGTCAGGGTTGATGCCGACGCGTTTTAAGGCTTTTGCGTTAATGCCGATGCCTGTGGTGCCCCACATGTATGGGATGGTGTAAACGTTGCCGTTATCAAGCAGCTCTAAGCCGGACATAACCACTGGATTTAGGCTGCTGAAATTTTGAAAGCGTTTTTTATCCAAGGGAATAATTAAGTCGTTTTCAGCCATGATTTGAATGATGGCCGAGGTAGGGAAGATCACATCATATTGGTTGGCTGGGTTAAAAAATAGTTCGGTAAATTCATCAACGCTATTGAATTCAGAGTACTCAATGGTGATGTTATTGGCTTGTTCAAACTCTTTAAGTACATCGGGGTCAATGTATTCACCCCAGTTTAAGACCTTGAGTGTTTGCGTGTCGCTGTGAGCGTGGGTGGCCCAGAGCGATGTGATTAAAAAGAGTGATGCGAGCATCCCTAGAAATTGATTCATTGTGGTCTCTGTTATCGTTAAGAATTTTGTTGTATTTGTTTGCAGGTTTCGCCGTAAAGGGGAGATTGTTTGCATGTTATAAATGGCATAAATTATCTAGCACATGGGGCAAAAAAAGATATAACCCTTAGGGGATATTTTGTGCTAAACCCGCATGTTTATTCGGTTTTTTGTGATGTGATTCGAACTTCCCTGTTGGTGCGTGAGGTGACAGGGCGGTTTGTCAGTGTCGACGTGAACCATGCAAAGGCTGAATCACGGTTCATTGGATGGGGTCTGTTTGGTATGACTGTGTGTCTCAAAATAAATCATAAAATGAGACCATAGGTGTTTGACGTGTCGGTGAAAGCCATCATATATTGCTTGCTCAAGGCGGCTTATGGGAGACGGCGGTGCAGATACAAGAGCAACAGTTACAGGCTTACCATGTCTATGTTTCCGGTAAGGTGCAAGGGGTTTACTATCGAGCTTCAGCGGCTAAGAAAGCACAGTCTCTTGGGTTGTCTGGTTGGGTTAAGAATTTGGCTGACGGCAGGGTGGAGTTATTCGCACAAGGCACTAGTGATGCTTTAGAGAAGCTAATCAATTGGTGTCAAAAAGGGCCAGTATTAGCCAAAGTGAGTAACCTTGAATGTGAGGTGGCGCAAGTTGACGCGAATATGGCGCACTTCGTTGTCATGCGCTGACTTTCTTGTGGGGCGGTTGACTGTTAATCTAGAGTCATCACTCATAACCTAAAAAATAATAATAATGAAGCCTCAAACCTTATCTCGCTGGATCATCATTTTATCTTTATTACCATTTGCTTTAGTCGGTTGTAGCTCCATGCCGGGGGCGTTGGAAGGCAATGACTTGAGCCATTTGAGTTTACGCGATAAGCGCATGGCCGATAAGAAAGTACAGGTGCTGGATACGCAGCCCAAGGCAAGCAGTACCATTGGACAAGTCTCCAGTAAGCGTTGTCAAAGCTCTATGTTTAGTGAAGCCCCTGAGGAGAAGACATTATTGGTGGATATGAAAGCCGAAGCTTATCGCTTAGGTGCCAACGCGATAAGTGATGTGAAAATACAGCAGCAAGGTGCAATGGGGGATGGCTGTTGGAATGTATTTACTGCCACAGCCAATATGTTAGTGGTTGAATAGGTTCTCTATTTATTATTTATTAAGCCAGCGAATGCTGGCTTTTTTATGCCTGACGCTTGCTAAATTTCGTCATAACCCTTCGGTGCCTTGCCTTGTATGTAAAAAGCAAATGCTAGAATTTCAGCCACGAGCCGGTATAGCTCAGATGGAATATTGTCCCCTATGCTTAGTGAGCTGAGCTGTTCTAAAAGCTCTGGGTTTTCATAGATAGGAATACCTGCCTCAAGGGCTAAATTCACCAGCTCGTTTGCCTGCTCTCCAAAACGACGTTCACTTATAACGGGTGCTTGGCCGCCATCGTAAAATAATGCCAGCGCTTGTTCGATTTCGTGGTTGGGTATGTCTTGTGTCATCTCAAGCTCCCCTATGTATGAACATCAATTAAGGATTGTTGAATAGGCATGTTCAGTGGTTTTGGTGAGCCGTGTTTACTACTGATGTGATCCACTTTAAAACCCGCATGTTCAAGCTTTTGTTTTATCAAAGGCATATTTTGATGCAAGCGTTTGAGTTGCTGTGCTTGGTTAGCCCAGAGTGTGAGGGCTAATTGCTCTTGCTTTAAATGGCTTTCAATGGCGAAAGCATCCTCTGTGTTCTGGGCAAAGCGTAGGATTAAATGCCAGCCAGTTGTTTTTTCATCCTTGTGTTGTTCAGTCTGTTGTTGTTTACATTCAAATTCACACCACTGAACTTGATTTTGCTGGACAAAGGGCAGGGATAACTGGAATTGCGTTGTATCACTTTGCCCTTGCCATAATCGATTTTGAATTTGATCGTGGGTTAGTTTTGAAAGGGTTTGATTAATGTTAAGAAGTTGTCTTAAAAGGCTTGCTTCATTTGCATCGCTTTCTGACTGCGTAAAACTGTTTAGTAAAGCCGAAAGCGTTTGCTGAAGTTGAGGCTGGGCTGCGAGTGATTTGGGCCATAGACTTTCGCCTTGGCTGCTATGTGAGTGTTTCGGCATCATGAGTAGTGTTAGCCATTGGCTTAGGTCTTGAAATGTCTTGATGCTCGCCGTGTTTGCTTGGCCTTGGGTTGTCATGGCGGGCCAATGTGGAATAAAGCTATCCTTTCTTTGCAGCAAACGCGCGTTGAGCTGTTCCATTAGTGATTGTTGGCTTTGAATGAGCCAGTTCTTGTGGTCACTGCTGACCCCATTGGCCATATTCGTGGTTGGTTTTACTGGCTCTGACAGACTTGGTGGTACAGATTGTTGGGCTGGTAGGGATTGGTTTAGAGGTAGACCTGATCGAGCGCTGACCGTTACTGAGGGGGTTGCAGTGCTTGGTGTAGTATTCGTTGGAGCGGTCAGTTTTTGCTGAAAGTGAGTAACCCACTTTTGAATATTCTGCTCGACCTGCGCAATCTTGTTGCTCATGCTTTGATCAGTGCTACTTGGCTTTAGACCTTTTGCGGTGAGTGTTGCTTGTGTGCTGTTTTTGATGGACTGCGCTGTGAGTATTTGAGCAAGTTTAGATTCTAAATTTTGCCCACTATTGCTTATGGCTTGCTGAAGGATCGTGTTGGTTAGTGGTTGCCCACTTTTCAGCGTGCTACTTGGCAAGGGTGCTAAATAACTCGCAGGGTGGGTTTGTTTATCCGAAGCTTGATGATTATCAATAAGTGGAATAGGCGTTGGGATAAAATTCTGCCCGATAAATTGGGTGCGAAATTGATTGAGTAAAACGGGGTTTTGAGCGGTCTGAAGCGTTAGTGTGCCCTGGGTGTTTTGCGTGAGCAGTACTTGGGTGTCGGCTTTTAATGGTCTTGCAGACAAGATGCTAATGGGGCCGGTGACGCTCATGAGCTTGATCAGTGCCAATTTCAATGTGTTGGATAATGGTTGTTGGCTGGTCATGCTTTGAGCAATATTTCCCAAGTTGAGTTTTTCGCTGACGCCTTGGCCACTGGGGTTTTGCGAGACGGTTAATGGCTGGCCTTTTAATTGGGCTAACTGGCTGAGCACTTGTTGATTTTGGCTGGCTGATAGGGTTTGGCTGGATTCCACTTTGGCCCAGGTATTGATTAATGCTTGAATAGATCGAGGCAAGGCATCTGGATTAGGCGCGCGGGTAGCCCTCGTCTGGGAGGTGCTGGTGGGTGTAGAAGGTTTTGTTGAAGCGTTCAGTTCGCTAGGTAGTTTCATTAAACCGTCAATATTTCAGGAATCTGCCGTAAATGGTCGTTATTTTGTATATAATGCCGCGCGCGCGTCGCTGGCCCCTTGGTAGGTTATCGGCCAGATTCGTGTTGAATTAAGTAGTAAGTATAGAGGTTGTGGTTGGAAACCTCATAAATTAGGAGCCTTTGTGTCTCACTTAGACAAACAAAAAACAGATAATGCGCTACCTGCCTTGTTAAGTGGCCGGGGCCTTTATTGTGAGCGCGATGATCGCGTATTGTTTGATGGTCTGAGTTTTGATTGGCACCCAGGCCAGATTGTGCGGATTTCTGGGGCAAATGGCTCTGGTAAAAGCACCTTGATCCGAATCCTTTTAGGGTTAAGCGCGTCCTATGAAGGGGAGCTGCAGTTTGCAGGTCAACCCATGAAGCAAGCGGTTTATGACTTTCGCAGTGCGCTTTTGTACCTAGGCCATCAAGTGGGTATCAAAACCAGTCTCACACCTGAAGAAAATTTAAATTGGATATGCCCCCAAGCTTCTCGCTGTGAGGTTTACCAAGCATTGGAGAAGGTGGGTCTTAAAGGGTTTGAAGATGTATTGGCGCAAAGTTTGTCTGCTGGTCAGCAACGCAGAGTCGCGCTTGCACGTTTATATTTAGACACCAAACAGATTTGGATTTTGGATGAGCCCTTTACTGCCATCGATAAAGACGGCGTAGCCCAATTAGAGCGGCGTATTATTGAGCACGCTCAATCCGGTGGTTTGGTGGTGTTAACCACTCATCATCAGTTGGCGGTAGACGTTGAAGAAGTCTTACTGAGTGAGCATGCCACAGGAGGGCGTCATTAGATGTTATCGACGTCTCCTTTAATGGCTTTGTTTAAGCGCGACTTGCTCATTGCTTTTCGCAATCGAGGGGAACTGCTTAATCCCTTGATGTTTTTTTTAATGGTGGCCAGTTTATTTCCACTGGCAGTGACACCGGACCCAAAATTTTTAGGCTTGATTGCTCCCGGTATTATTTGGGTGGGGGCATTATTAGCGACCTTGCTGTCATTAGATCTAATGTTCAAGAGTGACTATGAAGATGGCAGTCTTGAGCAAATTATCTTACAACCTCAGCCAACTCTTTTATTTGTGCTAGTGAAAACCTTATTGCATTGGTTGATGGCGGGTTTGCCATTGACGCTGATGGCGCCGCTTTTAGGTGTGATGCTGGCACTACCCGAAGGCGGGTATTTGCCATTGGTACTGAGTTTATTGCTGGGTACGCCTACATTAAGTTTGTTGGGTGCCATTGGTGCAGGTTTAACCGTTGGTTTAAAAAAAGGTGGGATGCTGATGCCATTATTGATCCTACCTTTATATATCCCCGTACTTATATTTGCAGCCAGTTCTGTGCAATCCGGCATTGATGGCAATGCCTACACGGGGCATTTGGCGTTTTTAGGTGCGTATTTAGCTCTTATGTTGGTGTTGGCGCCCGTGGCAAGTTCTGCTGCGTTAAAGATCTCCATCGCCCGTTGATGTACCGTTTCGTTTAGTTGAATTTTGTTTATTAAGGTCGTTTAAAATGTGGTCTGCACTTAAAAGACTCTATCACCAGCTGGGTTCACCCAAGTGGTTTTACGAAATCACCACCCGTTGGTCCCCATGGTTCTTATGGATCGGCACCGCACTTATGCTTGTGGGTGTGGTATGGGGTTTGGCATTTGCGCCTGCGGATTACTTACAAGGCAATAGTTTTCGCATTATTTATATCCATGTACCGGCTGCATTATTAAGCCAGAGCGCCTATATCATGATGGCGGTTGCGGGGCTTGTTGGTTTGGTTTGGAAAATGAAAATGTCGTTTGTGGTGGGTAAAACCATTGCGCCGATCGGTGCAAGCCTCGCGGTGATTGCCCTTGTTACCGGTGCCATCTGGGGTAAGCCCACTTGGGGAACTTGGTGGGTATGGGATGCCCGTTTAACCTCCATGCTCATTTTATTGTTCTTATATATGGGGGTGATGGCCATTTATAACGCCATCGAAAGCGAAGAGATGGCCAATAAGGCCGCCGCCGTTTTAGCCTTGGTGGGCAGTATTAACATCCCCATCATTAAATACAGTGTTGAATGGTGGAACACCCTGCACCAGCCCGCCACGATAACACTGACGAAAAAACCCACAATGGCCCCTGAAATGTTCATTCCACTGGTGCTGACGATCATCGGTTTCTATTGTTGGTTTGCGGTTTGGGTGTTTGCGCGCACCCGAAATGAAATTTTATGGCGCGAACGTCGAACTAAATGGGTAAAAAGCCTTCTTAGCATGGGAGCGAATCGCTGATGTTTTTTGATAGCTTCACAGAATTCATGCATATGGGCGGTCATGGGATCTTTGTTTGGTTAAGTTACGGTATCACCTGCTTAATTATTGCTCAGAATTTTATAGCCCCAGTGCTTAAACGAAAAAAAGTCATTAAAGATATTGAGCGCCAGATGCGCCGGGAGCAGAAGTAATGCATCCACAACGTAAACAAAAATTGTTCATTATTTTATTCATGCTCGCGGGTATTGCACTGGCTGTGGGTTTGATGCTGGTAGCGTTAAAAGAAAATATTAATTTGTTTTATACCCCGACACAAATTGCGGCAGGCGAGGCGCCGATTAACCGCACCATTCGTGCGGGTGGTATGGTGGTTGAAGGCAGTGTGAGCCGAGTGAAGGATGGCTTAACCGTCAGCTTCGGTGTGACCGATGGTAAAGAGATCGTGACCATTGAGTTTGATGGTATTTTGCCGGACTTATTCCGAGAAGGTCAGGGCATTGTGGCATTAGGTCAGCTTGATGAAAATAATGTGTTTACCGCCTCAGAAGTGTTAGCCAAGCACGATGAGAACTACATGCCTCCAGAAGTCGCTGATGCGCTAGAGAAGGCACATGATAAGGGCCAAGACGATGTTAAAAGCGCACGTTACTAATTTAGGAGTTGAAAATAATGTTGCCTGAATTAGGTCATTTTGCGCTGATTTTAGCGCTGGTATTTGCCTGTTTACAAAGTGTGGTGCCCTTGGTGGGAACCGCGACCGGCCGGACACAATGGATGGTCATGAGTCGCCCACTAAGTTGGGGGCAATTTTTATTCTTGCTGATCTCGTTTATTGCGTTAGCTGTAAGCTTTGTGAACGATGATTTTTCTGTGGCGTATATCGCTAATAACTCCAATAGTCTGTTGCCCGTGCAATATAAAATCAGTGCCGTCTGGGGCTCCCATGAAGGCTCTTTACTGCTTTGGGTGTTATTGCTGAGTACTTGGACAGTGGCTGTTAGTATTTTCTCTCGTAATTTGCCAATTGATATTCTGGCTCGTGTATTGGCCATTATGGGTTTAATCAGTGTTGGCTTTTTACTGTTTACCTTATTCACCTCAAATCCATTTGAGCGCATCCTGCCTAATATTCCTCTAGATGGCCAAGACTTGAATCCTCTCTTGCAAGATTTCGGTCTAATTGTGCATCCACCTATGTTGTATATGGGGTATGTGGGTTTCTCTGTGGCGTTTGCATTTGCCATCGCAGCTTTATTAAGCGGCCGCTTAGATGCGGCATGGGCTCGCTGGTCTCGCCCTTGGACCACCGTTGCTTGGGCATTTTTAACGGCGGGTATTGCTTTAGGGAGTTGGTGGGCTTATTACGAGCTTGGTTGGGGCGGCTGGTGGTTCTGGGACCCTGTTGAGAATGCCTCGTTCATGCCTTGGTTAGTCGGTACCGCGTTAATCCATTCTTTAGCGGTGACAGAAAAACGTGGTGCATTTAAAAGCTGGACAGTGCTGCTTGCCATTTTCGCATTTAGCTTAAGCTTACTGGGAACCTTCCTTGTTCGTTCGGGCGTGCTTAACAGTGTTCACGCTTTTGCCAGTGACCCTGATCGTGGTTTGTTTATTTTAGCGTTACTGATTATTTCGATTGGTGGCTCTTTGTTAATCTATGCACTAAAAGCGCCTACGGTTGTGGCACGTGTGAGTTTCTCTTGGGTAAGTAAAGAAAGCTTCTTGTTGTTAAATAACGTATTACTGGTGGTGACGGCGGCCATGGTGTTGTTGGGTACTTTGTATCCATTAGCCGCGGATTTTTTCTTTGATGAAAAGATCAGTGTGGGCGCTCCATTCTTTAATTTATTCTTTGTGCCCTTGATGTCGGTGCTGATGTTATTCATCAGCTTAGGCTTTATTAGTCGTTGGAAAAAGACAGATAGTAAATGGTTGGCCTCACAGCTTTGGCCAGCTGCGGCGTTTACCGTTGTATTATCCTTAGTGTTTCCATTCCTATATGGCGTGCATTACACCTGGCAAATTATTGTGGGTGTTGCGCTAAGTGCCTGGGTCATCAGTGCAACGTTATTGGATGTGTACCGTAAAGCAAATGTGAAAGCTGGCTTATGGGCTGGACTTAAAAAGTTAAGTTTAAGCTATTACGGCATGATCCTCGCTCACATGGGGGTAGCGGTGACCGCCATGGGTATTTGTATCGTGAGCAACTACACACAAGAGCACGATGTGCGTGTCGTACCTGGCGATACGGTCGATGCATCGGGTTACCACTTTATTTTTGACGGCGTGAAAAAAGTAAAAGGCCCGAATTATATTGCAGATGAAGGCCAGATTCGTGTGTTCTATAACGATGAATTCTACACCACCATGAAACCGCAAAAACGTCACTATAAAGTGCAACGTAACATCATGACGGAGGCCGATATTGATGCAGGCTTGTTCCGTGATTTATATATTGCCTTAGGTGAGTCTTTAGATGGCGATGCTTGGGCGGTTCGTATTCACTATAAACCTTATGTTCGCTGGTTGTGGTTGGGTGCGATTTTCATGTCCTTGGGCGGTATCTTAGCCATTTGTGACAAGCGTTATCGTTTGTCCCGTTCACGTACTTTGAATTAAGTAGGGTTTGATTATGAAGCGTTGGACGTTATTTATTCCGTTTATTATTTTTACCTTACTAGGTCTTTTGCTATGGCGAGGCCTGTACTTGGATCCGAAAGAAATACCATCAGCCTTGGTTGATAAACCCTTTCCTGAGTTCTCTTTACCAACTCTTATTGGTGAGGAGCTGAAAACCCAAAGTAGTTTGCAAGGCCAAGTGACCTTGGTGAATGTGTGGGGAACCTGGTGCATCAGTTGTAAAGTCGAACACCCATTCTTGGTAGAGTTGGCCCAGCAAGGCGTGCGCATTATTGGTGTGAACTACAAAGATGACAATGACGCGGCCATTAAGTGGTTAAAGGACCTTGGGAACCCATATGAATATTCAGTGGATGATGTTGATGGCACCTTGTCGATGGATTTGGGCGTCACTGGCGCACCTGAAACATTTTTTGTCGATGTGAATGGTGTTATCCGACACAAGCATCAAGGTGTAATTACTCAAGGGACATGGGCGCCATTAGAAAAGATCTGGCTGTCACTGGTTGAAGAGTCCAAACAGGTGGTGAGTCAATGATGAAATATGGTTTGTTATTGATAGCGTTCCTTTTTAGTCAGT
>JBNMQC010000034.1:0-18690 GCA_051277445.1 Bermanella sp.
GCGAATTTTCCCGCATAGCGACCGGCACTGATTTCAGCAGGTAGGTGGCTGGCAAAATAACGCCCATCCACGTCGGTCATTAAATACTTACCAAATGAAGTGGGTTTCATGAAAAAGCGGCTGGCGTTGTCTTTTGGGGTGTTAACAAAATGGTAGCCTAAGCCATCATCTACTAATCCACCCTTGGTGTATTTTGTTAAATAATCACCGGTGCTTGGGGATTGGATGGAAAAACATTGTTGAGCCATTGCATTCACATGGTCGTTAAACCCAGCCGCTTGTGGTTGGGGGGTGGGCTCAGGTGGTTTTGACATGGCGAAGCTTGTACTGCATACCAGGCTTGCACAGAGCCCAAATGCACCAACAATGACTTTATTCATGGCGTTCTCTCTTGTGGTTACTTTTTTGTGATGAATGTCGCGAGACGATTCTTTTGATCGTTTTTCGCACTTCATTTAGTAAAGAGAATGAATGTAATTTCACCCATGTGAAATTTGGCCAGTGTGGTAGCAAATTAAGACAAGATTTTGATAAGTGGCGTACAAGGAGAGAATAAAAAGAATAACTGCGCCACCGTGATAAGCGATGGCGCAATTCGTTTAACGCTAAAATATTGGAAGCTGCCGAGTGGATTAACGCTTTTTAGCGGTCCATGCCCACGTCATTTGTGCGTGAATCGGCTCGACGTTGGCTTCATCTGTAATCGTGACCGCAACGATCACTTCACCTTTTTCTTCGGTTTGAATTTTTTGAATTTGTTCGTCGGTTAAAGTGGCCACGGCGCGCATGTCACCGCTTGAACGTTTAACGTAATCGATGTCCATTTTCTTGATCAGCGGTAGTTTGCTGTCTGGCACATTCATTCCGAACACAAAGCCCGTGGCGGTTTCGGCTAATAGCGCCATGGCCGCTGCGTGAACGCCACCAATGTGATTTTGTACTTTCTTTTTGTTTTTGATGCTCACCACGCATTCGTTTTGGCTCAGCTTTTCGAAACGCACACCTGAATGGCCTGCGTATTTGATGACGCCACCAAAAGCTTTGCTCATGGCAAACGTGCGCATGAATTCTGGCAAGCTTTGTAATTTGGCAGCGGTTTGGCTCAGGCGATTAGGTTTGCTCATGGTCAATGTTCTCTGTTTTGAATCGGGTTGGATAAATAAGCGCGCCATTCTACCTTTAGTTTTGGGAATCACAAAATGCGCCATCTATTGAACATACCCTTTAGCCCGCTAGGCTAGGTTCATCAGAAAAATGCGCCATGGCAAGGATGCCCTGACCTTTGCGGTTATAACGCAGATAAAGCTGCTGCAAGGCGTGGGGCATGTTGTCGTGGTCAATGGGCTCATAACCCGCTTGTTGATAAAAGTGGTCAAGGTGTAAATAGGGGAAGCAATAAATGGTTTGCTTGATGTGGGTGCTGACAAAGTGGAGTAACTGCGAGCCAAGGGACTGGCCTTGTAAGGCTTGCTCCACATATAAACTTCTTAGCCAGTAATCGTCTTCTAAGGGCACGAGCCGAACGGCTGCGATGATGGTTTCATCTTGCTCGATAATAAACACTCGCTCGTCACCGCTGGCGCTGCCTTTGTGCTTTTGTTTTTTGTAGAACTGGTTAACGGGGCGAAAATGCTCACCATGCCATTCTTTGAAGTGCAGCTGTGTTGGGTCAAGGGTCATGACCGGCCTATGTCTGATGCAATAAGCCGCTCATTGTAGAAAAAAAAGCAGGGCCTGTGTATTAGAAATCCATTTCTATGTATTGCGGCTCTTCTCGTTTGACATCTTGAATACCGCGTAGGTCTTTGATCATTTGTTTGATTTCTTTGTTTTGATCAAACAAGAGTTTGTATTGGCCGCTGTAGTCTTCTTGCCATACTCGACTGCCTTGAATCATCCGCGATAAGCTGATCAAGCCGTTGCGGGTAACGGCCAGTTGTTTGTCGATGGCATTGCTTTGGGTGTCGAGAATTTGCAGAGCTTTGCTTAACTCCCCTTGTGCGCTGTCTAGGTCCAGGGTTTCGACCTTGGTCACTAGGCGTTGGTGCTCAGCGGTTAGGGTTTTGATGTTTTCGATCATGATTTTTTGCTGCTCAGAGGTCTGAGATACCTGAGAAAGGGTCTCTTTAAATAGATCTTCAACGGCACTCAGGCGTGAGTTGGTGATCAGCAAGCCGGTAATTAAGGTGCTGATAATACCAAGAGATAAGCTGACTTTAAGCACCAAGGCAAATGTGGGGCTTTTGTAGAAGGGCTCACTGACGCCTGCCTCGGCGTCATCCTCGGCATTGGGGTCACGATCAATTAAACGTTCATTTTTTTCAGCCATGGATCTATCCCTGTCATGGTGACTGAGTTAAGTATAGTGCAAATGGGCGTTTATGCTGGGTTAGCTTAATAGCCCTGAGATATCGTCACTCAGATCGACGGCTTCGGCGATGTCCATGTCCGGGGAAAGGCCTACTCGGTCAAACGCCTTGATGGTGCTCCAATCTAGTTTTGCATAAGGGTGCTCGGTATTGGCATGGGTTTGCAGCACCGCAACCGTGACGATGTCGGCGTAATCCACTTGTTCTATTTCACGGTCAAATTTCAGATATTGCCCAGGTACATTGAGAATCCCCTTGGGGAAACGCCACGCTTTCACAATGTGGCTGCCAATAATGGGGTGCAATTTGTCGATCAGCTTATCTAGGGCAAAAGCATCGTTGAGTAGTGCGTTGTTATCTTCTGCGTAGGTGAGTACCGGCAAGGCGCCAATTTTATGGATGAGACCAGCCAGCATGGCTTCTTCTGGGTGCAGCTTAGTGTAATGGCTGGCTAATACATGGCTGATAGACGCAACCTGTGAGCTTTGCTGCCAGATGTTGCGCATGCGCCGGTCCACCACATCGCTGGTGGCTTGAAATAACTGCTCCATGGCCAAACCCATGGCAAGATTGGAGGTGAAATTAATGCCCAATCGGCCAATGGCCGTGACTAAGTCCGTGACTTCAGAGGGGGTGCGGACCAATGGGCTGTTTGCCACCTTGATGATGCGGGCAGAAAGGGCGGCATCTTGAATGATCAGCTCGGCAAGCTGCGGGATGCTGGTTTCGATGTCTTCGGCCACATCGCGTACTTTCAGGCACACTTCAGGCAAGCTCGGTAATACGAGGGTGTCTTGCTTGATCTGGTCGATCAGTTCATTGGCAACGGTTTCTAATAAGCTGGCCATGGGCAGTCCTTGTCTACGGATGGCAGGCCAGCTTAAGGGAAGGGCTTACTCTGGCTGCGCATCAATTACGTCATAGGGTAAGGATAGCAGCTCCTTGGCATTAGCCTGTTTGGGGCCCACATTAATTATGCCCTGGGCCAGCTTTTCTAGGGCTTTGTCTTCGAGTACCACCAGCGCTTGCTGCTGTCCGTCACAATTGACGGCATTAATGACGGTGCCTACCGAGTTGCCTTGTCCTGTTACATAGACCTCATCGCCGGCTTGAACGTCCACTTGGCCATCCAAGCCTAAACGGTACATGTGGCGCTTGAGTTTGCCTAAGTACTGCATGCGAGCGACGATTTCTTGGCCGGTATAGCAGCCCTTACTAAAGCTGACGCCACCTGCTTGTGCGAAATTCATCATTTGAGGGATAAAGGCTTCACTGGTGTTGGCACTCACGCGCCCAAGACCATGTCGGATGAGGTTCTCATTCCACTTGGTATTACTTGATAGTGTGCACTTACTCATGAGTGATTGAATCGCCGCTGGGTCTTGGCTTGGGTCAAACCAAAGTTGAAAGCCTGCGTCATGGGGAAGCTTCACCACGATGCAGTCCTGTGCGCTGATTTGTTCGTAGTCGTTGACCGGTGCTTGATCGAAGACACTGGTTAAAGCCGCGCCAGCGTCCACCCCTTGAATACCAAGAGTAAGGTACTGAGCAGGTTGCATTTGAGTCTTAAAGAACACCATGTATTTTTTTAGATGATTCAGGGTGATATCCGTCAAAGAGGCATCTAAAGACATCAAGTAATGGCCTTCTTCACGCTGAAGAAGGGAAAAGCTGGTGACCATGCGCCCTTTGGCATTACAGCAAGCGCCTGGGCGAAACTGGTTGGGCGTGATGTCATTGAGGTTGCAGGTGAACTGCCCTTGCATAAATTTTTGACTGTCCGGGCCAATCACCGACAGGAGCTGTTGATCTTCAATGGGATACAGGGCGCAATCAAAAACAGGGCTTTGTGTAGCCAATGGTGCTAATTCGGACCAGGTGACAGCCATGGAGGACTCCTCGTTAATAACCTGAGTATTTTACTCGGGTTTAGCCTTGCGGGTAAATCCTTTCGAGTTGAAACCCATTATTCCACGCAAACCGGCGGTTTCTGGTGTTAGGCTTTCCCATATTTAAGAGGTCGATGTTATACTGCCGCCCGAATTATCCTACTAGCTAGTATGTAAGAGGTGCCTGTGTCAGAAGATCGCTCACAAATGACTGCCGAGCAATTGGCCACAGAGAAAAAACGCCTATGGTGGCACAGCCGTCGTGGCATGCTTGAGCTGGATCTTTTATTGCTGCCGTTCGTTGAAGAGGCGTACAGTGATTTAACTGAAGATCTTAAAGCCAAGTACCGTAAGCTGTTAGACTGCGAAGACCCTGATTTATTTAAATGGTTTATGCAATCAGAGCGTCCAGGAGATCAAGATCTAGCTGAGATCGTGGACTTTATCCTAAAACGTGTACAACCCAGTTAATCTGTCGGTAACGACCTCGCCTTTATTGACTAAGGGCCTGTACGCGGTTCACGCAGGGTTAATACTGACTTGTTTGGCGGTGTTATCTTCGAATTTTCATGGGGCAGTGTTGCTTGCCCTGTGCCCACTGTTAGTTGTTCAAAGTCTGCATATAAAAAAATTATGGCGTGGCGAGTTTGTGTTTTGCAAACCTCGCCAATGGCAATTTTTTAATGGCCAAGCACGTTTAAAGCAAGCACAAAACTGGCTGGCGGTTGATGTGGTGGCGCACCAAGTGTGGCCATCATGTGTGGTTATTAAGTACCGAGCAGCAGGCTTAACTGCCAAACAAGCACCATTACACTGGCAATGGGACATCTTCATGTACGATGCCTGTGATCAAGAATGTTTTCGACAGCTCATCGCGCTGATGCGCTGTGATTATCACGCTAAGGGGGTATAAATTGGACGCACAATTTTGGCTGAATAAATGGCAAAAAAATGAAACGGGATTTCATTTACCCAAGCCTCACCCTTGGCTGGTGGCTTGCTGGCCAGAACTCCACCACGGCACCGATGCGTGTCATGTGTTTGTGCCCTTGTGCGGCAAAAGCTTTGATCTTGATTTCTTTTATCAGCAAGGTCATCAAGTGACGGGGAATGAATTAAGCGAAGATGCGGTTAAGGCCGTGTTTGAGCGCTTAGAGCTGACGCCCAATATCAGTAAATGGGAAGGCGGCAGCTGTTACCGTGCGGATCAATTAACCATTTATGTGGGGGATTTTTTTCAGCTGACAGATACCCATGTCAGTCAGGTTGATTGGATTTATGACCGCGCCGCGTTAATTGCATTGCCACAGGACATGCGTGAGCAATATTGCCAAACACTTATGACCCTTTGCCCAAGTGCCCAGCAGTGTTTGATTACACTGGATTACCAACAAACTTTAATGTCTGGTCCACCTTTCGCGTTAAGTGACGTGCTAGTGAAACAGTATTATGAAGCGACTTATGCGATTGATGAGCTAAAAAGCGCTAACATTATTGAATATGAACCACGCTTTGCACAAAACGGCCTGACTGAACTTGTTCAGCGCATATACCGTTTAACGCCAAAGTCACACGCCTAAAACAGTGAGAGCATTATGCTAAATATTGGCCGCTTTAATGAATTAACCGTCTTGCGCCAGCTCCCGCGTGGCTTGCAGTTAGATGGCGGCAGTCACGGTGAAATTTTATTGCCCAAGCAATACACCAGCGAAGATATGAAGATTGGCGATACCGTCAATGTCTTTATTTATCGTGACAGTGAGGACCGTCTCATTGCCACCACACAAACCCCACTGGCGATGGTCGGGGATTTTGCCTACCTAAATGTCGTGGATGAAAGCCCGGTTGGGGCGTTTTTAGATATGGGTTTGCAGCGCGATATTTTGGTGCCCTTCTCTGAGCAAAATAATCGCTTAGAAAAAGGTCGTAAAGTATTGGTGCGTATTTATTTGGATGACTCCGATCGTTTAACGGCATCCACAAAATTAGATACGTTTTTATACGACACGGATGAAACCAACGCTTATAAAACCGCCGATGAAGTGAACATTGTGGTGGGCGCGAAAACGGATCTTGGCATTAAGGTGATTGTGGATGGAACATACTGGGGGCTGATTTATCACTCCGATATTTTCCAGCCACTTAACCGTGGTGACAAACTAAAAGCCTATGTGAAGCGCGTACGTGAAGACCAAAAAATTGAAATTATCATTCAAAAACCGGGTTTCGCTCGGGTAGAAGGTCTGGCAGGCGATGTGCTTGAGCAACTAAGACGCGATGGTGGGTTTATTCCACTGAGTGACAAAAGTGCGCCGGATGACATTAAAAAGAAGTTTCATTGCAGCAAAAACAGCTACAAACAAGCCATTGGCACGCTTTATAAGCAGCGTCTGATTCGTATTGAAAAAGATGGTATTTACTTAGAAGCGTAAATTACCATTTGAGTTTGAACAAAAAACGGGAGCCTAGGCTCCCGTTTTTTATGGCGATTGAAAGACAGGTCAGATTTAGGCTTTGATTGTGGAGGCTTGGTAATATTTGTGTTCATTGTTGAGAATGATATTGAACACGTCTCCATCGAGTTTGCCGTCGTTGATCATGGGCTGCATGATGTTCACCACTTCTGCGAAGGATAACTGCCCGCGATAAGGTCGCACTTGTGATAGCGCTTGAAAGATGTCGGCAATGGCAATAATCCGGGACTCAATATCAAGCTGGGCACCTTTTAATTGATAGGGGTAGCCTGAGCCGTCTATTTTTTCATGGTGATTAGCTGCCCATTGACCAATCTTTGAATCGGGAAAAAAGTGATCCAAGGTGATCATGGTGTCCACAGAGTGGCGCTTCATAATAGATAATTCAACGCCCTCCAGTGGCCCATCTTTGTAGAGAATGTCATCGGGTGTGCGCAGTTTGCCCACATCATGCAGCAGACCCGCCACGTAGACCATATCGCTATTGGTTTCATCCAGACCACAATCCAGAGCAAGCATCTTGGCGATGGTGGCCACTTTCTGTGAGTGGTGATAAGTGAAGGGGCTCTTAGCATCTACGATGTTTGCAAGAAACAAAGCAAGGTCCTTCACCTCGTGAATATCCAATGTGTGATTAAAAGGCTTATAGCTTTGAAATTCTAGGCCAATGGCCTCTATACGGTCGTAATCCATGGCAAACCAAAAGCCATCAATATTCACCAATTGGGCCATGGCATCAGCAAAGTTAGGCTCAAAGAGGGTGTCCTTTTTGCTTAAGATATTTTCTGCAATCAAGCCTTCATATAAGGTCACGGCTTCTGGATGGGTTTCGTGGGCGTAGCGTGCCCTTAAGAAATCCACGCGATCAGACAGATGGATTAAGGCGGCAATGTCCCGTGTTTCATCGTCGATTTCGAGATCTTTCAGTTCGCTCCAAGGGGTGTGATGGTAGCGCACAATGTCAGCAAAACCGCTTAATAGCCGATTTGACTTGAGTGCCATATAGCCTCGATCACAGTGGGCCTGAACATCATCGGGTCTCATGGCCCCAAGTAGACGGATATGTTCCTTACTGGAGGTGACGCCGCTGTCGTGCAGTAAGCCAGCAAAATAGGTTTTTTCGAGTTTAAGGTCTGACCAATTCAACAGTTGGCCGCATTCGTAGGCGATATAAGCGACGCGGTGGGCATGATGCACATCATCAATACCGACAAAATCTAAGGCCCGCGCAATTGTCAGAAAGGCTTGGCGGGTATCAACGTGCACGTCGCTGGTGTATTGACGCTCTGAATTCATGGCAGATAGCTAAATTAACAAGACATGTTTAAGAGCATAGTTCAGCAAATAGCCTGCATCGAGCCGAGCATAAAAAAAGGAGCCGAAGCTCCTTTTTTATGCAATACGATGAAACCAAGTGACTTATAGGCATTGGAGCTCAAATGTGGTCTGGAATTTAAAGTTTGACTCGGTCAGGTGGCGCTCTGCAAAGAACAGATCAAATGAGTAGGTGTTACCGGGTTCAATGCCCAACTCATCGGCGATGTCATCTAGGTAAACCACTTTCTCTTCCACGCCGTGTACACCGCCAAGGTCAATGGCCAGTTTGCCGTTAATGAAAATCCAAAGATCGTCATCCCCTTTAAAGCTGAAGGTACCGCCTTCTACATAGAAGAACTTAAGGTGGGTTTCCAGTGTGAAGTGATAGTTATGGCTGTTACCCTGGTTACCAAATCCTTCATGGTCAATTGGGAAGAAAGAAGAGTCACTGTATTCCCAAAATCCCGGGCTCACTTCGCGCATTTCTAATTGCTTGTTTAGGGCGGTGTTGACACCTGGGACGTTGCGATACCATTGATTGAATGCATCACGACCATTGGTTGTCAGGCTGTACTCACCTTCTTTGGCGTAAACAGGGCGGCCATCAAAGCCAAGGTCTTTCTGAACAATACCGCGCTCTGTGCCTACCGTGCCTTCAAAATCCGGGTGCTCTTCAGTGAAATCACGGATGGTCACTGGGATTTGGCGAACGCCGTTGTAAGGGTCCACGCATTGACAAATGCGGTCGTAATCCGATGGCGCGCTGGCGCTGGCCATTTGACTCAATAGAAGTAAGCCAGATACGAATACTGAAAAACACGATCTGTTCATGCTGGCCCCTTAAATAATCGACAACGTAATGATTGAAACAATGGAGCTAGTTTAGCCATTGAGGCCCTTAAAAACTGGGATCTAAGTCCAGTTTCTAGGGCTTTCTTATACTTTTGTGTGAGTTTTGTAAGGAATTGTGACGCCGCTCATGGTTTGTGACCGGTCAGCATCCTAGAAAAACGCCGTTAAGCCTAGAGAGAACTCTAAATTGTTCACACGTTTCTTGATTGGCAGGACATTGTATTCGAATGTGTGGTTACGAAAATCCATATTCCAAGTGAGCCAGTCACTTAAAATAATGCGGTAACCGGAGCCATAAGTGATGGTGAAATGGTTGTCCCCACCAAAGTCCGTGTTACCAATGCCGCCCACTAAGTAAAATGCGCTGTTGAGGGTCAGGTTTTGCGTGATAAACGCTTCACCCGGGAATAAGTTATACCCGACTAACAGGTTGTAGTATTGGTAGTCTCGATCTGCGATCAAATTACCCGCACTGGTCACTTCAGCCGCTGACTGGCCAGCCTCTGCCTCGCCGTAGTTAGCTTGCAAGAAAAAGTCTTCGGTGGCGTGAAATGATGCTTTCACACCTAATACCGAGGCCGAGTCAAAATCCTCAATACCAATGATGCCCATGTACGCACCCAGTTCAAAAAACTCCGTATCAATTTGCGCTTCATATTGCTCACGCTCTTGTTCATTGGGCTCAACCACAACGATAGGGTTGATTTGCACGTTACCTGTGTCTTCGTTGTTGTTTGCCTCATTGGCATAAAGCAACGGGCTTACGCCAAGAGAAAGCAGGGTGATGATTCGAAGCATGGTCATATTAATACCTAAATTCTATTTAAAAAAAGCTGCTGAAACCTAAGCGCCATGCGCTATTGGTCAGTGAGTCGTTATCGCCTGTTAGGTGCACTTTACGAAACTCACCACGCACCACAAAGCTGTAGCCTATGTAGTAATTAATGCCGACGCCGGTGTACTCGTAGGTGCTGTTAAAGCGGTTGCTCTCACCAACTTGCTGTTTGTCTTTCTCTTGCCATTCTTGCCAGCCATAGCCTTTTGAAATAAAAGGGGTGAATGACCAGCTTTTAATCGGCTCGATCAGTAAGCTGACGCCATAGGTAATGCCATCAAGGCGATTACCAAAAATTTGCCCGTATTCCACTTCAAGACCGGCAAAGCTAAGCAGTCGATAACCGGCCATGACGGTTGCCGTATCCGCGCTGTCTTGTTGCCCAAGGCTAAAGCCCACCCGACCTTGCTGGGATAAAAAATCACCATGTTGAATATTCGGTAGGGCAGCAGGTAAACCAGTTGGTGCTAGCGTGCGCGCCAAGCCTTCTTGTTTTACCCAGCCTTGACGGTTGCGACGGTCACTCACATAAAACCAGTTGGTGCGACGACTATGTACGTACACCACTTCCCCTTGTTCCATGACGTGAAAAATGGGGTAGCCACGGCCAGGGCCAGTATGCAGCTCTAAATAGGTGTCGATAACCGATAATTGAACGGCGTTTTTATTGTCTAAAATGTCGCCGCTGATTGAGCGGGGAGAAGGTGGTGCATCGGCATGGGCGAGCCCACTTAAAACCAAACTAATGAGGTAAATCCAACAACGAAACATAAGCAACCTAGGTTCGAGCATCTTACAGCGAGAAAAGAATGGCGACCATTGTACGCATAATCACGGTAACATCGTGCATAGTGATCACTTACAGAGTGTGATGAGCATCACTTTTACAAAAAAACAATCACCCTTACACAATAAATATTGAATTTCTTACAAAAAGATTTGTAACAGCCTCTCATAATTTGAACCCGTACCGATAATTTCAAAGCTAAACACCGGATAATGCCGCCCTTATTTCGATTCTGCTGGCACTGTTTAATTAATAGTCAGATCGTGAGTGTCGCAGAAGTCAGTGTTTGTTTTTTAATCATATTTGGTGTGTAGGGCGATTTATGTGTAGGTCAAAAATCATGCAGTGGGCCTTTATTATTTTGGCATGTGTGTCATTGAACAGTGTTGCATCAGACCAATCCATCGACTTTGCAGCAAAGGCCAAGCAAGAAAGTGCCAAACGAGCATTGGCCACTGTGAGTCAGCTATCGAAAGAAATTCAGCAGTTAAAAGCCAATGTGGTCGACCTGAATAAAGACCTGCGTTTAATGGAAGAAGAGCTACTGTTCCCCTCCAGCACTCAGGCCAGTGTGTTTGTCTCTGTGGACAGTGGCGAGTTCTTCACCCTAGAGAGCGTTAAGTTAAAGCTAGACGGCAAGGTGATTGCGACACACTTATACAGTGATAAACAGCGTCAAGCCTTGGCTCGCGGTGGCATTCAGCGCTTACACATGACGAACTTAAATAATGGTCTACATACCTTGTCTGCATTCTTTACCGGTCTTGGCCCCAACGGCCGACCTTATAAGCGCGCAACGGAATTGGAATTCACCAAGGGCAAGGGCAGCCAATACATTGAATTGGCCGTGATGGATGATTACGCCAAGCAAGAGCCAGTGTTTACCATTAAGCAATGGTAAGCAGGAGAGTGGTTATGAGGCGATTGCTAATTGTAAGTTGTTTGCTGCTGCCGTTGTTGGCTTCAGCAAACACAGTGAAAGATTTGAAATACGGCACCATTTTGTTTGATTATTATCAGCAGAATTACTTTGCTGCCTTAATTGGCTATGAGTACGCTAAAGCGACGAATGAGCTGAAACAAAATGCCGAAGAAGCTCGATTGCTGCAAGGGGGGATGACCTTATCTTATGGTTTGCCTGATCATGCGCAAGTCATCTTTAACGACCTGTTAAATGGTAATGTGGACGAAGCCACGGCTAACAAAGCTTGGTACTTTCTAGCAAAACTCTACTATCAAAAGGGCGAAGTAGACGCCGCGGCTCGTAACTTAGAGCGCATTCAAGGCCATGTGCCAGATGATATTGCAGAAGAGTTTAACTACCTCGCCACGCTGATTAATATTCGCAATATGCATTTAGAGACGGTTGAAAACAGCTTATCTAAAATGGCAAAGAATAGCGCGTATGAGCCTTACCTAATCTTCAATCTAGCCATTACGCAATTGCGTAATAATCAAATTGAAAACAGTAAACGGAATTTAAAAAAGGTCATCGATTATGCACAAGTGCATAAAGATGAGGAGTTTGCAGTTTTGGCGGATCGTGCCAAGCAGGCTCTGTCACATATTGAAGTTGAAAATGGCAATTTATTAGGCGCGTGGCAGCACTTACAAAATGTTCGTACAACCGGTTTGTACAGTAACCGCGCTTTATTAAGTTATGGCTGGACTGCCATTAAGCTGAAACGTTTTTCGCAGGCCGTGCCTGCCCTAAAAGCGCTGGATCGTCGCTCAATTAGTATTGCCGAGGTACAAGAGGCAAAAGTATTACTGGCTCATTTGTATGAGCAACAAGGTGCAAGCCGCAGTGCGCTTAAGCAATATTTGTTAGCTGAAAAAGCATTCGCAAGCGGTGTGGATTCCATTGCAAAAGCGCGAAAAGTCATAGCTGGGCAGCGTATTCCTGAAGAATTTGTGGTTAACCTTGAGGCCATGATGGATGAAACGGACTGGTATGGAAGTGAGCCAAGCTTGGATTACAACAAGTTGACGCCTTTCTTGATTGAGTTGATGTCCAGTAACTCATTTCACAGTGTGATCAAAGAGTTACGCGACCTATATGCATTGCGCAACAACCTTACATACTGGGGCCGCCAAGCATTAGAACATCAGCTCATCATTCAATATCGTCAACAAGGTTTAACCAGTAAAAGTATTGGTGAGTTTGTGTTTAAGGCACAAGCACAGCAAGAGCAGTTAGAAAATGAAATCAGTGATTTACGTTTACACACCATGACATTAGATGTGGAAGAACAAGAACGTTTTACTGCTTTGCTTGAGTCCACGGATCAAAGCTTCACCTTCTTAGAAGATAAGCTTTCTAAAATCCAATCCATTAAAGAGCCGTACCGCCAATCTGAAGAAAATGTGCGCTGGGCCAAAAAACTGCACAATAGAATTAAACAAAAGCTGGCTGTGACCGATGGTCTCATAGACAAGCTAGAACACGTGATGCGTATCGTAGTGAACGCAGAATTGGATAATCATGAAGAACGTATGCGCTATTACTGGGCTCAGGCTCGTTTAGGTAAAGCGCGTTTATACGATCAAACATTGAATAATATTGAAGATGACCGAATGAGAAATACAGGGGAGCAACCATGAGGAGACGAAGTCAGTTGAATACGGGGTTTAAACTCGTAGCGCTTTCAGTGGCCATTAGTTTGTCTGCTTGCAGCTCTCAAGGCACCATCGCAGATTTAGAAGGCGATGCCATCGAGACAGAAGCGGGTTTGGATTTTAATAATCTTGATCACGAACAGGTACGTAATGAGTATCAACAGTTAATTGATCTGGTTGATGATGATTACCTCAAGCAGCAAATTGAACGCCGTATTGCCGGTGTTCATATGCAAGAAGGCGATGCGAATCAGTCCGATGTGAACTCGGCACCCAAACAAGGCTATTACCGTAATGCCATTGCAAGCTATGTGGATATCTTAGAGAAGTACCCAAATAGCCCAGACAATGCAGAAGTTTTGTATCAGCTGGCCAAAGCCTATGATATGGAAGGTCAAACCAATAATGCGCGTCAAATGTTAGAGCGTCTGGTGGATCGTCATCCGTATTTTCCTGCGGTATCTGAAGCGTATTTCCGTTTAGGCGATATCTACTTTAGCCGCGACCGTTATGCAAAAGCAGAAAAAGCCTACCGTGAAACGACAATTCAAGACTCCGGTAAGCTAACCCTCAACGCCCACTACATGTTGGCGTGGTCTTTATATAAACAAGGCAATTACAATAAAGCCTTGGATCATTTTGCGTTTGTGCTGGATAACTTATTGATCGCCGAAATCAATGGTCGTGAATTAACGGTTACCGAAAAACCGCTGGTTAAAGATGCGCTTCACAGTATGAGTTTAGCTTTGGTGAACCTAGGCGGTGCGCAAGCCATTGCCGATATTGAGTTAATTGAAGGTAAATCCTACCAGTGGCGTTTGTATAATGAATTGGCAGAGTTTTATTTAGAAAAGTCACGTTATGACGACAGTGCGGCCACCTATCGTGAATACATTAAGCTGAATCCAACCGAAGCGCGTACCAGTGATTTTCATAGTAAGTTGATCGCGGCGTATGTGAAAGGCGGTTTCCCTAAGCTAGTGCTTAAAGAGAAACAAGATTTTGTGGATCTGTATGGTCCTAAGTCAGCCTACTTGGCTAAGCATGAAGCACAAAAGCCACAGGTTTATGCACAGCTTAAACAGTACTATGTAGAACTTGCCGCGCATTTTCATAGTCAAGGCCAGCAAGCCCTTAAAAAAGCCAAGACCAGCAAAGAAGATCATCTACCTGAGCTTGCAGCAACATCATTATTGCAAGCCACGGATTACTATGGTCGCTACATCGAAACTTTTACCAGCGATAAACAAGTGGCCCAGCTGCGCTATAAAAAAGCCGATGCCCACTTTGAAAATAAGCAATACGACCTAGCTGCAAATGATTACGCAACGGTTGCGTATGTCGATAAAGATAAAGCGCTGGCGAATAAATCGGCCTATGCCAGTTTGATTGCGTACCGCAAACATTCTGAGGTGCTAGAAGCTAAAAAAGCATCGCCTGAAAAGCAAGAGGCTTGGCGTGAGCAATCGGTTGAAAGCATGCTGACCTTTGCTAACGTTTTCCATAAAGATGAACGTGCTATCGCGGTATTAACAAACGCGGCTCAGGCCTTATTTTCGCTGAATCAATTTGACCGTGCTATCAGTGTGGCAAACGGATTGATTACAAAGCATAAGCAACTCAGCCCAAGCTTGAAACAAACCGCATACGGTATCTTAGCGCACTCGTATTTCCAAAAAGGGGAGTATCAGTTAGCACAAAATCATTACACGACTCAGCGTCGTATCTTGCTCACAGACATGAAGAAGTCTAAGCAAAGTGATGAATATAAAGATATTAGTAATCAGATTGCGGCATCTATTTACAAAAAAGCAGATGCGCACAAGCAAGCGAATCAGCTTCAATTGGCTATTAATGAGCTGTTGAGTGTGAAAAAGCTTGCACCGCAATCAAAAATTCGGGTGATTGCCCAATATGACGCGGTATCCTTAATGCTTCAAGAAGCCCAGTGGTCAAACGCGATTAAAGAGCTTAAACAGTTACAAAAGCAATTCCCTACTCATGAACTGGCTGTGGAATTTCCGCGCAAGCTGGCATTTGCTTATGAGAAAAGTGAGCAGTGGAACAAAGCCGCTCTGGCTTACACTCAGTTATATAAAACCGATAAAGACCCTGTAGTACGCCAAGATGCATTGTTTATCGCTGCAGGTCTTTATGAAAAAATTGGCAAGCTTGATCAAGCCATCGTGTTTTATAAAGACTATGCCCATGAATACGAAAAGCCATTTGGAAATCGTATGGAAGCCCGCTATCACCTGGCGGACTTGTATGAAAAAACCAACGACAAAACCCGTCACCTATATTGGTTGCGCCGCGTGATTGCGGGTGATGCCGATGGTGGCTCAGAGCGAACCGAACGTAGCCAATGGTTGGGTGCCTGGGCGAATGCCAAATATGGCGACTACTTTGCTTGGGAGTTCAATCGTCGTTCATTGCGCTTACCGTTGGATCAGAGCATGGCGAAGAAAAACGGTTATCTGCAAGATGCCACAGTGCGTTACGAGCAGGCTTCAGCGTATGGCATTTTAGAGTTTGTGACCTTGGCTAACTATAAAATGGCAGATCTTTATGAAACGTTCAGTAATGAATTGAATAAAGCGCCTGTGCCAAAAGGACTATCGCCACAAGATACCGCTATGTATCAAGATATCATTGCCCAGCAAGCAGAACCGTTTGCGCAATTGGCTGGCAGTATTCACCAGAATAATATCGAGCTGGGTTGGGATGGACACTATAACGATTGGATTTCGAAAAGTTATGACGCCATGAAGCGTTTATCCCCAGTGCGTTTTGGTAAAGAAGAAGAATTAGCGAGGTATGGTGATGAAATTCGTTAAGCCGTTATTAGTCGTTGTCAGTGCTTTAGTATTGGCTGCGTGTGCCAGCAAGGTTCAAATTCCGTTGGCTGGTCAAAAAGTGGAATTAAAAGACACACAAAGCTTCTTGCCTCAGCAAGCTTATGATGAGCAAGGCAAAGCCATTGCGTATGCGCCGATGGAAAATCCTTACCTTGAGTTAAAGGGTAAAATTGATAAAGGCTCGGTGCTGTTGTTTATCGAAGCCAAAAAGGCCATGCGAAAAAATGACAATAAGACGGCTAAACAAAAGTTAAGCGTGATCACGCAAAAAGACACCAGCCTCTCTGGCCCTTGGGTGTTGCTGGGCAATATTGCAGTAGAAGAAACGCAATACAAGCTTGCACAAGACCACTACAAGCAAGCCATTAAGATCACACCAGATAACATTAATGCGTACATTGCGTTAGCTAGGGCTCAGCGCTTGATGGGTGAGTTTGACGTGGCCCAAAATACATTGGCCTTAGTGTTAAGTATTTGGAAAGACTGCCCAGAAGCCCATTTAAATCTAGGTGTGTTGTATGACTTGTATTTGAATCAGCCTAAAAAAGCTCAGCAGCATATAGAAGCTTATTTGTTCCTTAATGGTTACAAAGATCAAAAGGCCATTGCTTGGTACAACGAAATTCAAAGCCGTACTGGCATTGAAAAAAGTTTTGTGGACCCAAAGCAAACAGCAAATCCAAGCACACTAATGAGCAGTGCAGAGGGCTAGATGATGAGAAATCAACTTTGTGTACTGAGTTTAGTGTTGGCGTTTAATAGCTATGCGGAAGAACCTATTAAACTAGAAAGTCAGTTTGTGGGTGATAAAGAACAACCAGCGGTGAGTTATTTCATGTCATGGCAAGGCCCTGGCAGTACTGAGAACCTTTACCGCAAAGAAGAAGATAAATACGAAAAAAGCATTGATACCGTTGACCGTGATGTGATGCTGCGTTCAATGCGTATTTATGACGAAATGAATTTAGAAGGTAATTAGTTTTAACCCGTTAAAACTAATTAAAAACAGATTGATTTAGACGGCTTGGCCGTCAAAACATAACCGAACAGTGACATTTTACAGGTAAAAAGCTATGGACTTTTTTTCATCAATTGCAAAATTCTTTCAAGACGGTGGGTTGTTTATTTATCCCATCGCTTTGGTTTTGGCTATCGGTGTTGCTATCACCGTTGAGCGCTGGCGTTTTCTTAACTCAGAAAAAAGCCGCAATCTTAAAGCCTTTGATGACTTTTTGCCTTTGTTGCGCACAGACGATCACGACAAAATGACCTTGTTTACCCGTGATAACGATGCCCCCGTGTCGCGTATGATCGGTTGCGGCCTAGATATGATGAAAGTAACCAAGCAACGTGCAGACGTTGAGCAAGCCATGAGTGAAGGCATGATGGAAGCCGTTCCACGTCTAGAACAGCGTACTGGCTATTTAGCGGTATTAGCAAACGTTGCAACGCTACTGGGGCTACTGGGTACCATTATTGGTCTGATTGCGGCATTCACCGCGGTAGCCAATGCCGACCCTGCTGAGAAGTCAAAACTACTCTCACTTTCTATCTCGGTTGCCATGAACACCACGGCGTTTGGTTTGATCGCGGCGATTCCATTGTTAATTAGCCATGCGCTACTGACCAATAAAACTAATGCCATTATCGGCAGTATCGAAATGGCAGGTGTGAAATTTTTAAATGTGATGACGCTTAATCGTGCTATTCAAGCCGGTTTACCTAAGGATAAATAATCCACGTTTACTGGGGTTGAATCATGAGTTTTAAAATTAAACGTCAAGGTACAGATGACGCCGACATCGACGTAACCAGCTTCATGAACTTGATGATTGTACTGGTCCCTGTGCTATTGATGAGTATGACGTTTACGAAAATTACCGTGATGGAAATAAACCTGCCTGAGCTATCGGGTGGTTCAAGTGCCACTTCGTTAGAACAATCACAGCTAGAGGTGGTGGTGCGCAAGACAGGTATTGAGGTGTTTTTTCCAACCGGCTCGTTAGTCAAAAAAATTCCACTGCTTGAAAATAAGCAGCAAGACTTTCAAACATTGGCTTTGGTTTTAAAAGAAATTAAAAACAAAGTAAGTGACAAAAAAGATGCATTGATTTTGTCGTCCAGTGATTTGGAATACCAAACATTGATCTCCACAATGGATACGGTGAAATCGTATCAGACTGTTGTGGCGGCCAGCTTAGCTGAGGTTGAATTGTTTCCGCAAATCTCCCTTGGCGATGCTGGTAAGAAGTAGGAGGCGGTATGGCATTTCAAGGTACCGTATTAGATCGACGCAACACGCAAAAGAAGGTGGCAGGCTTAAACCTGGTTTCCTTGATGGATATTTTCACCATCTTGGTATTCTTTCTTTTGATGAACAGTGGCGATAGTCAAGAAATTGAAAAGGCTGTGTTTATTACCCTGCCGGATTCACAGGCAACCGGTTCATTTCAAAATGATTTACTGATCACTATTGGTGATGAGTTTATTAGTATTGGTGATGACGATGTGGTGGATGTGAAAACGGTGGCGGCTGCAGATGGCAAGGCCATTGATGCATTGGCGGCTGTGTTAAAGCAACGTGCAGAAGAAAAGGGTGAGTTGACCGATTTTGAAAAGAAAAATGGTCGATCTGTCACCATTATGGGGGATCAAGATGTGCCATATTTGGTTCTTAAAGGTGTCATGGC
>JBNMQC010000035.1:0-18656 GCA_051277445.1 Bermanella sp.
TAGCCGCTAGGGTGCCTTGGCTTTGATGGTGATAAACAAATTCTTTCACCTGAGCCTGAGCATAGCGTTTGGCAATGCCTAGGGTTTCGGCAATATAGCGCAAGGTTTCATGGTCTGGTTGCCAGTTAGCTGCAATCACATTTTTATACTGCTGTTGTGATTGCTTATAAGCCTGTTGAGTTTTGCTTTGTTGGCTGCTTGCCGGTGCCACGGCTTTAAAGCTATAAAATAGCTGATCGCTTTGACCAAACGGAGGGCTGTTGTAATGCACCACACCCTTGTCAGCGAGATTCTTTAAGATGCGCTTAATTTGCGTGTCATCCCAAAAGGGTAGCCACTTACGTAAGGTGGTCTTATTGATGAACTGCCAGTCGGCGTCATGGGGCTGAGCACCATCGTTCAGTGCTTGTAACACGATGGCTTCTTCAAGGCCGATGGTGGCCGCAAGGCTAGGCGAAACCACTAGCATGCGTTCTGGAATTAAACTATGACCCATAATTACTACGTATTCATCTAAAAAGCGGTACAATGCCAGAGGATTTGCAGGGTATGTCTGCACGACTAGGCTAAAGTATTTGTATTAAATTACCTAGGACATTTCATGTAAATAGGTAACAAAAAACCAGTTGGCGTTCAGCCAAGGTGCGGTCAAACAGTGTGCGCATCGAGCAATCGATCAGGGTTTGAAAACCTGCGCCAATTTGAAGCCGCGAGTATAACGCATTTTTTATCTGGTAGGCAGTATGGCAAGAGCCACTCAAGCAATCATTGATCTTCACGCCCTGCGCGAAAATTACCAACTGGCCAAACGCACGGCTCCCCATGCCAGAGCTTATGCCGTGGTGAAGGCCAACGCTTATGGTCATGGCGTGGCGCAGGTGGCGAATGCCTTAAAAGCCGATGCGGACGGTTTTGCCGTGGCCTGTGTGGATGAAGCCATCACCTTGCGTCAATTGGGTATTTTACTGCCGATATTGGTACTTGAAGGCCCGATGGATCTAGCAGAATGCCAAGCGGCCGTGGAGCTTGACCTTGAGCTTGCCGTGCATAATCAACAGCAACTAAGCTGGTTAGCCTGTCTAGGGGGCGGTTCGATTCATGTGCTGGTTAAGGTTGATAGCGGCATGCATCGTTTGGGGTTTGCCGTCCATGAGGTGCCCGGTGTGGTCAGCCAACTTCGTGGGTTAAGCGTGGTGAGTGATATTCAACTGATGAGTCACTTTGCCTGTGCCGATGAGCCCGAGCACCCATTTGTTCGCCAGCAAATAGAAGCCTTACAAACCTTAGCCCCCATGAAACTGCCCATGAGCTTATGCAACAGTGCAGCGGTATTAACGTTGCCCGAATGCCATAAGCAATTGATTCGCCCGGGCATTATGCTCTATGGCTCAAGCCCGCTTGTGGATAAAACGGGACCACAATTAAATTTATCCCCTGTTATGACGCTGCAAAGCAATATTATTGCGCTGCATGATATTCGTGCCGGTGAAAGTGTGGGTTATGGCCAGGGCTTTGTGGCAGACAAAGATAGCCGCATCGCAGCTGTGGCCATTGGGTATGGTGATGGCTACCCCCGCAGTGCAAAAAATGGCACGCCGGTTTTGATCAAAGGCCAAATGCGCCCCATCGCTGGCCGAGTCTCGATGGATATGATCACGGTGGATGTAACAGGGTTGGATGTGGCCCTAGGGGATACCGTGACGCTATGGGGTACCGGCTTAAGCGCTGATGTGGTGGCTCAGCACTGTGACACCATTTCTTATGAGCTATTTTGCCAGCTCACGTCACGGGTCAAATTCCGTTACCTAGGTGGATAATTAAGCGTATTGGCTTTATTGGGGCGTAAAAGTGTCTAAACTTTAGTAAGTGAATAGGCAGATATTTTTTGATAAAAAGCCCCTGTGGTTGGGGTTTTTGTTACAGTGCGAACTCCAAATTTGCGGTGCCGTGGATTGGCGGCATTGAGCCCTGCCTGCAAAACAGGTTAACCGTTATGCCAACAGTCAGGTAGCAGGCCAGTTTCTAGTTAAAGCAGAGTGCAAAACCATGACAGTAAAAACAGTAGATGTCTTACTGGTCGGTGCGGGCGCCATGAGCAGCACATTGGCCATGATACTTAAGCAGTTAGACCCATCACTTAAAATATGTGTGGTAGAACGTTTAAAAAGCGTCGCAAAAGAAAGCACCGATGGCTGGAACAATGCAGGCACGGGTCATGCTGCATATTGCGAATTAAATTACACACCTCAAGACGACCAAGGCAATGTGGACATCTCAAAAGCACTTACGATTAACTCAATGTTTGAATTGTCGTTGCAGTTTTGGAGTCACCTAGTTAAAACCTCTGTTTTGCCCAATCCTCAAGAATTCATCAATCGCACGCCTCATTTAAGTTTTGTTTGGGGCGAAAAAAATGTGGCGTTTCTAAAAAAACGCCACGAGCTAATGAGTGCCCATCATTTATTCACGGGTATGCAATACAGCGAAGATCCTGCGCAATTAAAAGAATGGATGCCGCTTATTATGAAAGGCCGCAATTCAACTGACCCTGTGGCGGCCACTTATGTGGCCCATGGCTCAGATGTGGACTTCGGATCTTTGGCCCGCTACATGATGGCGCACTTAGTTGAGCAAGAGGACTTTGAGCTGATTTTGAATCACGACGTAGAAGATTTACAGCGCTCAAGTCAGGGTGGTTGGTCCGTAATGCTGGAAGACCGTGAAAGCGGTAAGCAATCCAGAGTGCGTTCTAAGTTTGTCTTCTTAGGTGCCGGCGGTGGCGCGCTACCTTTACTGCAGAAGTCTGATATTCCAGAAAGCGAAGGCTATGGCGGATTCCCTGTGAGTGGCCAGTGGTTGGTGTGCAGTGATACCGAAGTGGCCAATCAGCACCACGCCAAGGTGTATGGTAAGGCCGCGATTGGTGCGCCGCCAATGTCGGTCCCTCACTTAGATACTCGCGTGATTAATGGCAAAAAAGCATTATTGTTTGGCCCGTTTGCGGGCTTTACCACTAAGTTTTTAAAGAAAGGTTCCATTCTGGATTTACCTTCTTCAATACGCAGTAATAATTTAAAACCCATGATGTCAGTGGGTATGAATAATATGGATTTAACCAAATACTTAATAAGTGAAGTGTTTCAATCCAACCGCTCACGCATGAGTGCGCTACGGGATTATTTCCCTCAAGCAAAAGATAAAAACTGGTCACTTGCGGATGCGGGACAGCGGGTGCAAATCATTAAGAAGGATGCACAAGGCGGCGGTAAGTTAGAATTTGGCACTGAGATCGTGGCTGCAAAAGATGGCTCCATTGCTTCATTACTGGGTGCGTCTCCTGGAGCCTCCACTGCGGTGCATGCCATGATCGATGTAATTGAACGCTGCTTTGCGGATCGTTTAGAGAATGATCAGTGGAAGGCAAAATTGAAAGCCATGATCCCATCTTATGGTGAGTCTTTGATTGATGATGCGCAGCTGCTTAATCGAGTGCGTGCTGATACGTTATCGACCCTCAAACTGACACCTTAATGATTATGACGGCTCATATCGGTGCATGTGGCCGATATGAAGCTGGCGCTTCTGTGCTAGGCTCCTATCTTTATATCAACTATAGTAAAAAACGGTGATGATTACCGCGCGCTAAACAGTGTGTATTTTAACAAGGATGAACCCGGAATGCTTTGTTGCAATTATGGGGACTAGTCAGGTTTTATTGAATCAGTAAAATGTGGCGATCAATTAGCTGGCCTAAACTTTGCGTTGCCGAAGTTTCCTAGCATTAAACATGGAAGGCACCATGATTCGTATTTTTGTTTTGCTCTGTATTATGTTGAGCACCCAACTGACTTTCGCTGCAGAAGGGGAAACCTTAAAAAGTGATAGTAAAGAAACTTGGGGCTGGCGTACGGCCATGATCACAAGTTTAATGCTCACCCTTGCCAGTAATCCTTTAGGTGCTGATGAGTTCAGTGTGACGCCCATGTCTTCAACCGATGTAGGGGGGATGAAGTTTGGTTTTCGCTGGTTTCCAAATGAAGTGATAGGCGAGTTGGCGGGAGCGGAAATCACGCATTACTATCTGTTTGCCTACAACTACTGGCAGAGCACCATAGTGGATGGCCAAGAAGGGGTGGTGAATGGTTTGGAATTCATCCCTGTGTTTCGTTTGAATTGGTCCTATAACAAGTTATTAAGCTTTGTTGAGACATCTGTGGGTGCATCTGTGTTATCGCGCAGTCAAATTAACGACCGTCAGTTGAGCACAAATTTTCAGTTTTCGAACTCGCTAGCATTCGGTGGCTACATGACACCTAAGTCCACCTGGACTCTGCAACTTCAGCATTACTCAAATAACAGTATTAAACTGCCAAACAACGGCATTAACTTCTACAACTTGAACTTTGCCTTCCGTTATTGATTTTGTTGTGCGGGTTTAGACCTTATTATTGCTACTAGGGTCTATACTCAGTACTTGAGATGGGAGACCCCATGCGAGTACTGATTTTAGCCTTTCTATTGTTCACCAACCATGTTCACTCCCTTCCTTGTGAAGAGCCGATTACCATCAGTTATGGCCCTTTCGTCACTTTATTGGTTGTGCAAAAGTATTTCGGTGAGTTTCACAAACGCCTAGAGGAAAGCTCTGGGTGTATGGTTCGTTATAAAATTCAAAGAGATTTTGACCAATTCCTCATGGCGTTATTCCGTCGTGAAGACACTTTGGCCGTTGTGCCGGGTCCTTATTTTAATGTATTAAAAAGGATGGGTTATTTAGCGGTGTCCACGCAGGTAAGAGTTGAACCGCGTGTGAGTTATATCGTGAGCAAAAAAGGCAAAGGCATTAGCCGTTTAAACGACCTTGTGGGGCGCAAGGTGCTCGTCAGCAGTCACTTAGCTAGCAGCGGCAGTTTCTTTGTGCAAGCGCTTACCGATGAAGGTTTATTAGAGCACGTTATGGTGGATTATGAACACGCATACGACAGCATGCTGTTCGCGGTATTGCGCAATGAAGCGGATGCAGCTGTTTTGATTGAAGAGTATTGGTTATCGTTAGATGAACACATACGAAACAACAACTTAAGCCTTGTAGCTGAGATTAAGTCGGATGCCAGCACTGAATTTGTGATGCTAAAAGAAAGACACAATATTGCCCCGATGGTATTGGATGCATTACAAGCCAGTGAGATGAGATGGGGCCCACCTGCCACTAAAGCGATAGGCTCACCTTTGTTAGAAACCCTATTGTTAAATAAGCTAGAGCAATTTAACAAAGCCCAAGACTAGGGCTGACTGTTTTTGTTTTTCTCCAGATAATCAATGGCATAAACGACTGCTTTTTCGACGCGCTCATCGATCTCTATGTGCTCTTGGGCCGACATGTAAAACGCCAAGTCTACCTCATGGCGATAATAGCGTGTTGGCAGGTTGTTAAGGGCTAAGCAAGCCAGGTCTGTGAGTTGCTCTTGGTTGTATCCTTTCGGCTGGGCGATACGATTAATGGTATCCACCACCTTGTTCTCATAATAGTTTTGAATCTGATCACTAATCGACATCATGAATTCCTTTCAGTATTTAGCCTCAGTATAGTTGATGAAACAGGCGTTTGTGCATAAGACGCAACAAGGGAAACCCCTGCTATTTGGCAGCGGTTTTGCTCCCCTCTTTAGCCTTGCGCAATGGCAATGACGATATTGGACAATATGGTTAAAAAATAGGATTGATCAAGGTGCTAGAAATCAACGAGTTGCTGACAAAGCAATGTTCATGGGCTTTGTGATGCATCTTCTCGATTTCTTCCTGGGTCGGGCGTTTATCCCCAGTAAAAACCGCTTTGGGTGTTAAGCGTACTTCACTGACGTACTGCTTGCCGTCGCTGTTGGTGTCTACTTTAGCGGTGGCGGTATCCTCGTAGCGTTCAACTTGAAGGCGTTTTTTAGCGGCCAGAGCTAAGAAGGTTTGCATATGACAACTGGCAAGGCTGGCGGCTAGCATTTGCTCTGGGTCCACAAAGGCCGGTGTATTGGCACCCGACATGGGAATGGTGTGACCTGAAATGGCGGCCTCATGGCCGCGCTCAAACCCTTCGTGACTAAAGCTGCCTTGTTTGTGCCAGCTAATGCTGGCGCTATGTTCACTCATGGTGGCTCCTATTATGTGATTAACCTGGGTACTGATTGCTTGGTACTTCCACCTTGTGCACGGTACCGCTCCAATCATCAAAGCCCCCCTGTAACATATGGATATTCTCGAAGCCCATGCGTTGCAATAGGTCTGCGGCTAACGTCGAGCGTCCGCCGTTTTTACAATAAACCACTAGGTGCTGTTGCGGGTCTTGCAGGGCTGGGTGGTTACCCACCATGAATTCAAGCAAGCCCCTTGGAATATGCACTGCGTGAGGAAGGTGGCCCATATCAAATTCACTGGGTTCGCGCACATCCAGCAAGGTTGCGCCGTTGGCAATGAAGGTTTCGGTTTCTTCAGCGTTAATGATATGTAGATTTTGGCGGGCGTTGTTTAATAGCTCGTCTTTGGTGATGGCCATGATGGACTCCCATAATTTATATTAGTAAACGCTAATTTATAGCATTAGGTAGGACTATGGCAAGTGTAGTTGTGATTTGGGTTCTGGGTTAGCGCACCGTGAAATGGTAAACTGCCCCAAGAGGACTCATCATGTTTGATCAAAAAGACTTACTGGCACTTGCCAATATGCCCATGCCGTTTGGCAAATACCAAGGCCGTGTGCTGATGGATTTGCCCGAAGAGTACCTGTTATGGTTTCAGCACAAGGGCTGGCCTCAAGGTCGACTGGGTATGCTGTTAGGTTTGTGTCTAGAAGTTAAGATTAATGGTTTAGAAAGCATACTCAATCCATTGCGTGGGAAAACTTACGTGGTGAATGAATGAGCACCAGTTGTCTGAGTCAATTGGGCTTTAGCTATTCGATTGTGCGTTCGAAGCGTAAAACCGCCGCCATTCATGTGCGTGGCGCTCAGGTAGAAGTGCGCATTCCCGGATTTGTGGATGATCAATGGGCGCAAGACTTCCTACTGAGTAAGCAAACCTGGGTCCGCCAAAAGCTTGCACAGCAAACTCAGCAAAACCAACTTAGACCGGTGCTGGAAGAAGGGCGCGCGATCCTTTGGCTTGGCAGTGAGCGCAAAATCCAACTGCATCAGCGAAAAGGCGTCGAGCTTGATGAAGACGCCATTGTATTGGGGAATGGTCGTCCAATCCCCGCCCCCCCTGAACAAACTCGTGTGATTCAAGCTATGTTGGAATCGTATTTTAAGCAGCAAGCCAAGCGCTATATGATTGCACGCACTTGGGAGCTGGCGAGGCTTTACGGTTTAGATCACAAGCTGGTCAATGTGGTGTTTCGCCGAACCAAAACCAAGTGGGGACATTGCACCTCAAAAGGCACTATTCAATATAACTGGCTAATCATGGGTGCGCCTAAGGCGGTGATTGATTACTTAATTTGCCATGAAGTGAGCCACTTACGTCATCCTAACCATAGCCAAGCTTTTTGGCGCTGTGTTGCTCAGTTCTGCCCTGACTATAAACAGCACCAATATTGGCTTAAACAAAACAGCGTGGCTTTAAGTTGGTGTTGAAGAGTGTGAGATTAATTGCAGTTTTTGCGCACGGGTGAGCTTTTTAATCGCGGCTTCTCTTTGGCATGCAAGGGCGCGGTTATCGTGAGGCTCGCTGTAGCTTAAGGTCACTGGGCGGCGCACACGCGTATACTTGGCCCCTTTGCGCGGGCAGCGGTTATGTTCTTGAATGCGTCGCTCAAGGTCCGTGGTGACGCCTGTGTATAAGGTGTTATCGGCACAGGTGAGCACATAAACAAACCAGCTCATGGTTGAGCGGGTGGTTGCTTTAAGAACTTATCCACATACCAGCAACTGGCTTGAATTTCATAGCCTTGTGAATGGGCCCAGGCTAATCCCGCCTGAACCAACGCCTCGGCATGACCTTGGCCACGATGGCGAAAGGGCACGTAGGTGTGGGTGAAGTCTAGGGTGTTTGAGTCGAGCATCGCGTATTCCAATATTGCCGCATCGTCATTAATGGCAATACAAAAGCGTTTCTGGTGTGTGTCGTGCTCAATATTAAAATTGTTTGAAGTCATCGTCGTTTCTCTAATGGCGCGAATCAATGTACTCTTGAACTAGGCCTATGATACACGCCTAGAAAAGGAAGTTGCGATGAAAACATTACTTTTGGTGTTCCACACTCCCTCGCAGAATACTCAAGCGATGGCAGATGCAATGACTCAAGCGGTAAGCGCAGCCGAGCTTGATAATCTACAAATTATTCTCAAATCACCACTGCAGGCGAATCAAGATGATGTATTGGCGTGCGATGGGATTATATTAGGTACCACAGAAAATTTAGGCTACATGAGTGGTGCTCTAAAAGACTTTTTTGATCGTATCTATTATCCATGCCTTGAAATAAAACAAGGCTTACCTGTCGCAGCGGTTGTGCGAGCGGGTCACGATGGCACGGGAACCTGCCGCGCTTTACAAACCATTTTGACAGGGTTGCGCTGGCGCTGGGTTCAAGAGATTTTGGTCTGTAAAGGCCCTTGGCAAGATGAGTTCATTGCCCAGTGCCAAGAATTGGCTCAGGGCATGGCCGTGGGTTTAAGCGAAGGCATTATTTAAGGATTCGTTTTGAAGTTGCATCGAATTTATCTATTTTTATTGGCCATAAGCCTATCCGTGTTTCCGGCACATGGGGATGTCATTTCCATTCGTGCCGATTATTGGTACCCCATGAATGGCGACCCACAAAGTGATCGCCCCGGTTATATGGTGGAGCTTGCCCAAGCTATTTTTGAGCCCCATGGCATTAAAGTTGATTATCAATTAATGCCTTGGTCACGGGCTATTCAAGAAACCCGCATAGGTAAAGTCGATTGCGTGATCGGCGCGTACCGAGTGAGCGTGCCAGACTTTTTGTTCGCCGATGAACATTGGGGAAATGATGAAACATTTTTCTACAAACTCAAATCGGACCCCTGGTTTTATCATGGCGATTTGCAGGAATTGCAAAACAGAAAAATTGGTGTGATCAGCGACTACTCTTATGGTGAGACCTTGGATGGCGTGTTTGCAGCGTTACCTGTGCAAGGGGCGAAGGGAGATAAAGCGCTGGAGACCAATATCAAAAAAATATTAAGCAAGCGCATCGATACCATGATTGAAAGCCATTACGTCATGCTCTCAAAACTGGCCCAGTTAAATCTGGCTGACGACATTGTCAGTGCGGGAAATACCCTTCAAGGGGAGCCCATGTATCTCGCGTGTCACCCCAATGCTGCTCGCACAAAACGTTATGTGGATCTTGTTAATCGAGAGATGCCGAAAATGAAAAAAAGCGGCGAGTTAAAGCGTATCCTGAAAAAATACAATATTGAAATCTGGTAAAGCGTTGTAAGTTTTATGGCATCGTCATTGATTCAAGTGCACATCATTACGGGTTTCTTAGGGGTGGGTAAAACCAGCTGCATTCAGCACCTCATTGAACAAAAACCGAAACAAGAACGGTGGGCCATACTGGTGAATGAATATGGTCAGCAGGGTATTGACGGCCAAATGTTTCATGGCGATGAGTTGACAGTCAAACAAGTGGCGGGTGGCTGTGCCTGCTGCGCAGCGTTATTGCCCTTCCAAACGGCCCTTAATCAGTTGATCAGACATGAGCAACCGGATCGTATTTTTATCGAGCCAAGCGGCTTAGGCCATGTGGATAACATTGCCGCATTGTTACAGCAAGACAGCTACCAGGCGCACTTAAACCTCAATGGTGTTGTATGTGTTGTTGACCCTCGTCATTTGTCTCAGCCTAAATATCGATACCATGAACTCTACTTGCGCCAGCTCAATGCAGCGGATTTATTGGTAGCCAATAAGTGTGATATGGCTAGCCCGTCGGATATGTCATTGTTTGAGCAACTGGCAAGTGACTTTAAACGACCACGCTTAAGCATTCATCAGGCTCAACTTATGTTGGATGAAATCCAATGTGCTGTGGGTGAAAAGCATGTGCCTTTCCAACTGCATCAAGCCGGTGCTGAGTTTTATACGCAGGTTATGTATTTTGAAGGGGATGATTGGCAGCTTGAAACAATGCTCACCCAGCTGGCTGAACTGGGCTTAGCACGAATAAAGGGTTTGATTATTCAAGGTGATCAAGTGGCGGTATTAAATATCAGCGATACTGAATCGAATATCAGCGATACTGAATCGAATATGACGTTTTTCCCTTTGTCACTTAATCATCAGCAGCAAAGCGTGGTTGAGTGTATCGACACACAGCCCATCGATCATGACCGCATTCATGCCATAGTGACAGCATGTGGTTTAAGTTAGAGGTAAATAAATGGCGTTAAGTGATTGGATGCTGGCCAATGAAGCGTTGGTGCGCAGTGCATGTTTTGCATTGATTTTATTGACCATGATGGTGTGGGAAGGCGTTAGGCCAAAACGCCCAAGAAAACACTCGCGCCTATTAAGGTGGAGCCAAAATATTGCATTGGTATTGGTAAACAGTTTCTTGATTCGCTTGATTTTACCGTTGGCCACCATAGGGGTGGCCCAATATGCGCAAGAACATCAAATGGGTTTATTCCATGTACTTGATGTCCCCCCGGTATTGGCATTTGTACTCACACTCTTGTTGTTTGATATGGCTATTTATTGGCAGCACCGTTTGTTTCATGTGGTGCCCGCTTTATGGGCGTTGCATAAGGTGCACCATGTCGACCAAGATATTGATGTGACCACTGGCTCGCGTTTCCACACCATTGAGATCTTTTTATCCTTGCTGATTAAATTTGCGCTAGTGTTGATTTTAGGGCCATCGATTTTAGCGGTAATGGTCTTCGAGATTATATTAAACGCCACCGCCATGTTTAATCATGCCAACGTTGCACTACCCAAAAAGTGGGACCGCCTGATACGTCTGGTATTTGTGACGCCGGATATGCACCGTGTGCATCACTCTACGATCATGGATGAAAGTAACCGTAACTTTGGATTTAACCTTAGTTGCTGGGACCGTTTATTCTCCAGCTACCAAGCCCAACCAAGTAAGGGGCATCTGGGAATGAACATCGGTGTGGACGGCTACACTAAAGTGAAGCAAATCCAATACTTACCCGGTATGTTGTGGCTACCTTTTGCTAATAAATGGCCGGCTCATGGGACAACGGGAACTAAGCCAGATCAATAAACTCTGAATCATCACTAGGCGAGGGTGCTTGCTTGGCGTAAGATTTATCCATTCATTCGTTATTGGGCCCGTATATGAAACCGGTTCACATCATAATGCTGTGCGTGACGCTGCTAATACAAGGTATTAGTCAGTCTTATGCTGCGCAAATGATGACGGCACAAGCCACGAAGTCTGCAGTGGAAACTGCCCACAAGATGCCTTGTCATGACATGCCATCACCGATGCAAGTCGACACCCAAACGGCCATAAATGATTGCTGCGACCAAGATTGCCAATGTGACATGCTCACATATGCCATGATCATCAATACCCTTACTGCCCACAATCGAGGCACCTCAGAGCACGTAGTGCATCGTCCTTATTCATTTTTCACCCCACTAACGGGTAATCTCTACCGCCCTCCCATTTCAGCTTAATACACTCAAGTTACGCCTAAAATTTGCCGTTATTTATTGAAAGTGTTGTTCACTATGCTGAAAAAAACCATCGTAATACCCGTTGTCGCCTTTTTATTGGGGGGCCTAGTGGTTGGCCTTTTTGTTCATCAAACGCCTAATCAGTCGGATTCATCCAGCCAACCTGAACCCTTATATTGGGTTGCCCCTATGGATGCAAACTATCGCAAAGATGGCCCAGGCAAGTCGCCCATGGGGATGGATTTGGTGCCCGTATATGAAGAAGCTCAGAGTGAGCAAGACCCCGCTGGTACCGTCACAATTTCTTCGCAAATAGAAAGTGAGCTAGGGGTGCGAACGGCTCAAGTTGAAAGCCGAGCGATTCGCAAAGATTTAAATGTAGCGGGTTTTATACAATACGATGACAGCAGCTTGCAGCATTACCACAGTCGTACCTCAGGTTGGGTGGAAACCCTGTATGTGTTCAGTGTGGGCGACCAAGTCAAAAAAGGCGATAAGTTATATGACCTATACAGCCCAGAGCTGGTCTATGCCCAGCAGGAATTTATCTCTGCGTTAAATACCACCAACCAGTTATTACTCGAATCGTCACGCCTAAAGTTACAAGCACTCGGTGTGAATAGTCAGCAAATCCGTCAGCTTGAGAAAGATAAAAAAATCCGCCAGAAACTCACTTTTTATGCGCAAAAAACAGGCTATGTGTCACACCTGAATGTACGTGAGGGCATGTACATTCAACCGCAAGTTGAAATACTGGCCACCGCGAATCTAGCCCGTATCTGGGTGATGGCGGAAGTGTTCGAGTCACAATCGTCATGGCTAGCCCCTGGCTTACCCGTGACCATGGAAGTGAAAGCGTTGGCGCAAAAGCAGTGGCAAGGCAAGATCGATTACATCTTTCCAAATGTGAACGCAGAGAATCGCACGCAACAGGTTCGGGTGGTGTTTGAAAACCCCCAATTAGAACTCAAGCCAAATATGTTTGCGCAGTTAAGTATCCGCACGAAACCTGCGGCTGAGCAGTTAACCGTCCCCAGTGAAGCGGTGATTATTACCGGCACAGGGGAGCGGGTTGTGCTGGCCTTGGGTGAGGGTAAATTTCGTTCTGTTAACGTAACCACAGGTTTACAAGGGCAAGGACGAACGCAAATTCTCTCTGGGCTCGAGTCGGGGCAGTCCGTTGTGACCTCTGCTCAATTTTTAATTGATAGTGAATCCAATATTGCAGCGGAGCTGAATCGAATCGACGCCACGGCACTCGTTACGAATGAAGAGAGTATTGATCGCGTGTGGGTGAACGGCAAGATCATCCAAGTGGAAGAGCAGTCACTTATGCTTTCACATGAACCCGTTGAAAAATGGCAATGGCCGGCCATGAAAATGTCGTTAGCGGTTGATGAAACAATTGATCTAAGTGACTACCAATCAGGCGACGAAATCGGGTTCTGTTTAGACGAGTTTGAGAATAAAACCTATCGCATTACACATATTGAAAAAGTTGAGCCAGTGCATTCGGCTGCAAGCAGCACGATGAATCACGAGGGGATGAATCACGAGGAGATGGACCATACTGGCATGAATCACGAACAGATGAAGCATGATGATATGGACCATAGCCAAATGAATCATGAAACCATGGATCACTCAGGCCATCAGATGGAGAGCGGCCATGATTAACGCCATCATTCAACATGCGGTAACCCATCGTGTTTGGGTGTTAATTGTCACGGCCTTTTTAACCTTGGCAGGGGTGTACAGTGTTAAGCACACCCCTGTGGATGCCATTCCTGATTTATCCGATGTGCAAGTAATCGTCAAAACGTCTTACCCAGGTCAAGCGCCGCAAGTGGTACAAGACCAAGTTACTTATCCGCTCACGACCGCCATGCTCAGTGTGCCGAAAGCCACTACGGTGAGAGGCTTCAGTTTTTTTGGCGACAGTTATATCTACATCATATTTGAAGACGGGACCGATATGTATTGGGCACGTTCTCGTGTGCTTGAGTACTTGTCTCAAGTGCGCAGTGCCTTGCCTGATGGTGTACAGCCAGAGTTAGGCCCAGATGCAACAGGAGTGGGTTGGGTGTTTAACTACGCCTTGGTGGATCGAACAGGTCAACACGACTTAAGTGAGCTGCGCTCATTGCAAGATTGGTTTTTAAAATTTGAACTGCAGTCCGTGGCGGGTGTTTCTGAGGTGGCAACGGTTGGCGGTATGGTGCGTCAATATCAGGTGGTGATTGACCCACACAAGTTACGTGCCTATAAATTGCCGTTATCCCATATTAATAATGCGATTCGTCAAGCGAACCAAGAGCGCGGTGCTTCTGTGATTGAAATGGCCGAAGCGGAATACATGGTGCGTATTCATGGCTATTTAAAAAATATTGAAGACATAAAAAATATTCCGTTAGGCGTCACTGAACAAGGCACATCTTTACTGTTAGGAGATGTGGCGAATGTCAGTATTGGCCCACAAATACGTCGAGGCATTGCTGAGTTGGATGGTGAAGGCGAAGTGGTGGGGGGCATTGTGGTGATGCGCTATGGTGAAAATGCTCAGCAAACCATTGATCGAGTAAAGGATAAGCTAGAACAATTAAAAAGCAGTCTGCCAGATGGCGTGGAAATTGTGGTGACCTATGACCGCTCTAACTTAATTCAGAGTGCGATTGATAATCTCATGAATAAGTTATTAGAAGAATTGTTGGTTGTTTCCATTATTTGCTTACTGTTTTTATTCCATTTTCGCTCATCATTGGTGGTGTTGATCAGTCTGCCGGTGGCCATACTATGTGCTTATATCATCATGTACGCGCAAGGGGTGAGTGCGAATATCATGTCCCTGGGTGGGATCGCCATTGCCATTGGTGCCATGGTCGATGGTGCCATTGTGATGATTGAAAATGTGCATAAGCATTTCTCAAGGCAAACCATTACTGAAAAAAATCGTTGGCAAGTCATCGTTGAAGCCTCTCAAGAAGTGGGGCCTGCTATTTTCTTTTCGCTGCTGATCATTACCTTAAGCTTTTTGCCGGTATTTACGCTTGAAGCACAAGAAGGGAAGCTCTTCACCCCATTGGCGTTAACGAAAACCTATGCCATGGCCATGGCGGCGGCACTTGCCATTACACTAGTACCGGTTTTGATGGGATATTTTATTCGCGGCCATATTCGTGATGAAAAAGAAAATCCCGTTCATCAACTGTTTTTAACCATCTATCAACCGGTACTGGCAGCATGCCTAAAGTACAACAAAACCGTTTTGTTGGCGGCTTTATGTATTTTATTCGCGGCTTGGTATCCACTTAAGCAGACGGGCAGTGAGTTCATGCCGCCATTGGATGAGGGCGACCTCATGTACATGCCGACCACCTATGCGGGCATCTCCATTGGTAAAGCCCGACAAATTTTGCAACAAACGGATCGCTTAATTAAAACGATTCCGGAAGTGAAATCGGTATTTGGTAAAGTGGGTCGCGCTGAAACCGCGACGGACCCTGCGCCATTAACCATGATTGAAACGGTGATTCAATTTAAACCCAAATCTCAATGGCGCGAAGGTGTAACCAAGGAATCCATACAAGAGGAGTTGAATCGGTTAATCGACTTTTCCGGGTTAACCAATGCGTTTGTCATGCCAATCAAAACCCGTATTGATATGTTGGCCACGGGTATTAAAACCCCAGTGGGTATTAAAGTGTCGGGGCCGGATTTAAATGTGATTGAAGGTATTGGCAAGCAAATTGAAACCCAGCTATCTCAGTTAAGTGATACTCGCTCGGTGTACAGTGAGCGGGTTGTGGGTGGGCGCTATATTGATATCGAGATCGACCGACAACAAGCGGCACGCTATGGCCTAAATATTCAAGCATTACAAAATACCGCGCAAGCGGCCATCGGTGGTATTGATGTTACCCAAACCGTGGAAGGTTTAGAGCGCTATCCGATTAATGTGCGCTACCAACAACATTATCGAGATCATGTGGAGAAGCTAAAACAGCTTCCCATATTAACCGAGAATAATATGTATATTTCACTTTCTGATGTGGCACGTATAGAAGTAAACGATGGTGCTGCCATGATTAAAAGTGAAAATGCTCGGCTGAATGGTTGGAGCTATATTGATATTCACGGTGATGATCTTGCAGGTTATGTGAACCAAGCTCAGCAACACTTAAAGGCAAACTTAGATCTGCCAAGTGGCTATTCTTTGTCTTGGAGTGGCCAGTATGAATACCTCTTAAGAGCGCAACAAAAACTCAGTATTGTCATGCCCATCACCTTATTTATCATCAGCGTTTTATTATATTTGAGTTTAAAGCGGGTAACGGATGTCCTGATGATTCTACTTACCATGCCCTTTGCGTTGGTTGGCGGAATTGGGTTGGTGTATCTTTTGGGTTTCCAGCTGAGCGTGGCCGTTGCGGTTGGCTTTATTGCATTAGCGGGGGTGGCCATTGAGATTGGCATATTGATGATGCTGTACTTGAATCAAGCCTGGGCAAGTATTGCCTCCCATAGAACGATTACCTTTGAGATGTTGACCCAAGTGGTACAACAAGGTGCGAGTGCTCGTCTTCGCCCAATACTCATGACGTCGCTATCGAGTGTGGTGGGTTTATTGCCTATTATGTTTGCAGATGGAACGGGCTCGCAAGTTATGCAGCGAATTGCGGCTCCCATGGTTGGAGGGATGTTATCAACGATTGTATTATCGTTATTGATTTTGCCGACCTTGTTCTTTTTTATTAAAAAGCAGTCGATTAAATAAGACGTAAAGACCGTTTAAAACGCCCAAAAAAAAGCCCCGTATGGGGATCTACTCATACGGGGCTTTTTTGGGTTTGAACAATTAGAATAAATACAATACAGATAGGCTGGTAGTGGTATCCGTTTCTTCTTTGTCTTCAGGTACTTCAGTATTGTGGATCACGTTGAATGATGCTTTTAGGCTTAAATTCCCCATAAGCTTAGCGGAAATGGATGTTTCCGCTTTGCTCTTCGTATTGTCATCACTCTCTAACGCGGCTTCTGTACTGATGGTTTGTTTAAACTTAGCGGTTTCACTCAGCGTTAAACGGTAATCAAGTGCCAAACGAATGATGCCGCCTTCTTCGGTGGAGCCATCATTGAGTTCACTATAAAAATAACCAGGGCCCGCATTGTAATCGAGGGAAGACGTTTCATTACCAAATACCTGATCGGCATAACCCGCTGCGACTGAATTCTGCTGCTTGAAACCAGCAAAGCGATCGTTTTCGTAAGAGCCATAAACGAAAAGAGCTGAATGTTTTTCATTCAGTTTGTAATCACCCTGAGCAGAGGCGAAGTAACGTTCCGCACTGGTTTGGGTATTTTTACTGCCGTCATCTTCTTCGACTTTTTCTTCTTTAAACAAGGTATCGATTAAGTAATTGTTTTTCCAAGACGTGAAATCCTGTGTGACGGATAACTTGCTTTTAATGGAGTTGGTTTCCGTATTTCCTGATGTGGACACCACACCTAATTCAATTTCACCTGTAATAGGTTCGACTGCCCAGCTCATGTGTGCCATTGATGCTAATGCAACTGACAATAGGGTTTTAGATAACGACATTATTATCCCTTCTTATTTTGATGAAAATGAACATCCATTTGTGGAAACGGAATACCGATGCCCGCATCGTCTAATGCTTGCTTGATGGTTTGATTTAACTCAAATTTAACGGCCCAAAAGTCTTCGGTTTTCACCCAAGGGCGCACCGCAAAGTTAACAGAAGAATCCGCAAGCTCTAACACCCCAACCGTGTAAGCAGGCTCTTTTAAGATAAGAGGGTGGTTATCAAGAATAGACTTAAGTAAGGCTTCTGTTTTTTTCAAATCCGCATCGTATGCCACGCCGATGATGAGATCGATGCGCCGAGTCGGGTTTGATGAGTAATTAGTAATGGCACTGCCTGTCACTTGCGCATTAGGAATCACGACGCGCTTATTATCAGGTGTGGTTAGAACAGTAGAAAAGATTTGGATTTCTTTTACGACACCCGCGACACCGCCCGCTTCAACGTAATCACCGGCTTTAAACGGGCGAAAGCCTGCGATCAAAATTCCGGATGCAAAGTTGGATAGAGAGCCTTGCAACGCCAATGCAATAGCTAAACCCGCTGCACCAATGATGGTAACAAAGGTGGTGGTTTCAATACCAAGATGACTTAACCCTGCAATGATAACGGCAATGAGGATTAAGATTCGTATTAGGCTTTGTACAAACGCAGATATAGCAGAATCAATGGATTTTCTTTCAAGTAAGCGCCCAACCCATCTGGACGCTAACTTGCTGAACTTAAAGCCCAGCCAAATAATGAAAAAGGAAACCAAGATACGCAGACCATAGTCTTGAATAACGGCTTGGTTTTCGATAACAAAATTCTTAAGAAAATCCATTGTGCTCCTTAGATTGACTAATCTTAGGATCAGTCAATGAAAATGATTTTGGCCAACAATAATACAGCAATCACACAAACACTAACACTCAGCTCTTTGCGCTTACCGCCTAATACTTTAGCCGCAGCATAAGTAATAAAGCCTAGAGTAATACCATGGGCGATAGAGAATGTCAGCGGAGTCAGTAACAACACGACAACGACGGGCGCAGCTTCTGTTAGATCATCCCAATTCACTTCTTTTAATGTATACATCATCAAGATGGATACGTAAAAAATCGCACCAGCCGTGGCATACACAGGGATCATACCGGCTAGTGGTGCAAAGAAAATGCTGAGTAAAAATAGTACACCTACCGTTACAGCCGTCATACCGGTACGACCACCGGCGGCTACGCCTGCAGCACTTTCAATGTAGCTAGTAGTAGTTGATGTACCTAATGCAGCACCTGCCATGGTGGCAGTACTGTCAGCCATCAGTGCTTTACCTAAACGAGGTACTTCACCATCTGCTTTGGCTAAACCTGCACGCTGGGTTACCGCAATAAGGGTACCGCTGGTA